>JBPCSU010000251.1:0-3522 GCA_051006815.1 Limnohabitans sp. | reverse complement strand
GATGCGCAGCTGATACAGCTTGAATTGCGGCATCAGCTGGAATCGGGGGTGACCTTCACCACCTTCTATGACTGGGGCCAACTGTGGCTCCAGCACAAGCCCGATTTCCCGGGAGGACCGCTTAACAACCGCAACACCTACAAAGGCTTTGGCGCTAGCGTGGCCTATACCAACGACGATGGGGTGAACTTCAGGGCCACTTGGGCACGCCGCCAAGGCCACAACCCCAACCCCACACAAGCTGGCAACGACCAAGACGGCACGCGTGACCGCAACCGTTATTGGCTGCAAATTTCAGTTCCGTTCTAAAGAATGGCGTCGCCAATCCGAATCGGAATGGCTATGTCACGCCTGGACCAAACACGCCCATTCGATTTAGACGTCACCCGACGTCTGGGCGCAAAACCGCGCGTCCATTTAGGTGTGTTGGCCGGCCTTCTGGTGGCGGCGGGCGTGTTGTCGCTTTCTGTGGCGGCCCAAACCAGCACGGTAGCCAGTACCCAGTTGCCCACCGGTGGGCAGGTCAATGCGGGCCAAGCCAGCATCAGCCAATCGGGCAACACCCTCAATGTCAACCAAACCAGCCAACGCGCAGTGGTCGACTGGAACACCTTCAACGTGGGGAAAGACGCCACGGTTAACTTCCAGCAACCCAACGCGCAGTCGGCCACGCTCAACCGCGTGGCCGATACGCAACCCAGCCAAATCTTGGGGCGCATCACCGCGCCCGGTCAAGTGGTGTTGGTCAACCCGCAAGGTGTGTACTTTGGTAAGTCATCCAGCGTCGATGTGGGTGGTTTAGTAGCCACCACGCACAACGCAAGCAATCAAGAATTCATGGATGGGCAAATCAAGCTCACCCGCAACGGCGCCACTGGCAAAGTAGAAAACGAAGGCGAACTGCGCGCCGCACTGGGCGGCTACATTGCCTTGCTGGCGCCCGAAGTGCGCAACAACGGTGTCATCGTGGCCAACCTCGGCACGGTGGCCATGGCCGCGGGTGAATCCTTTGAGCTTAAATTTGATGGTGCCGGTGTGCTCAGCAGTGTGCGCGTGTCGGCGGCGACCATCAATACCTTGGTGGAAAACAAAAATGCGGTCAGGGCACCGGGTGGGCTGATTATTTTGTCGGCCCAAGCCGCCAGCCGTTTGCAAAGTGGCGTGGTCAACAACAGCGGCATCATCGAAGCCGCCGGCATGGTGCGCCGCGCTGGCCGCATTTTGCTAGAGGCCACCAGCAGCATTTTGAACAGTGGTGCCCTCAAAGCCGATGCCACAGGCGGCCTTCAAGCTGGACCTGCGGGCAGCGTGACGTTGACAGCCCCCGATGTTCAAAACACCGGCACGTTATCAGCCACTAACTTAACGGCAAATTCTTTCCTTCAAAGCGGCAGCCTGGCGGCAGACATTGGCCGCATCACCATTCAGGCTGACACCTTCACCCAAACCGACAGCGGTTTGCTCGACGTATCGGCGGTGGCACAGCAAGCCGGCATCATTGACATTGCTGCGGCCCAAGCCATGGGCTTGAGCGGGCGTGTGTTTGCCAACGGCGTGGTCAACAACCCCAGCCAAATTGTGGCCAATGCCTTGGGCGGCATCATTCAGCTGCAAGCCAGCCGACGTGTGGATCTGACCACCGCCGTGCTTGACGCCTCGGGTGAGGGCGGCGCTGGGCGCATTCATATTCAGGCCGATGGCGTGCCGGTGCCTGTGGATAACCCAACTCAAGCCCCAGTCAAAGGCGTCGTGCTGTTGAGCAACAACACCGTCCTGCGCGCCAACAGCAACCGGGCCCAAGCTGGCCGTGTAGAGATAGAGGGCGACGACATCACCCTAGACACTGGCACCTTGATTGAGGCCAGAGGTTCTACCAAGGGCGGCACCGTGCTGGTGGGCGGCGACTGGCAAGGCAGTGGCACGATGCGCCAAGCCACCACCGTGACCATGAGTGCCGACAGCACCATTGACGCCAGCGCTACCGACAACGGGGATGGTGGCAAAGTGGTGATGTGGACTGATGTGATGCGCATCGACAGCACAACAACCGTTCAAGGTCGCATTTCCGCGCAAGCCGGCGCTTGGGGGGGAAATGGGGGATGGGTTGAAACCTCGGGCCATTCGTTGTCCATCTCTGGGGCTCGAATTAATGCGCATTCATCATCCGGCAAGTCAGGCCTATGGCTGATTGACCCAACAGATGTGACGATCGATACCAATACGGCTGCAACGATTGTGTCGGGTCTTGCCACAACCGATGTGCGAATTAGCGCAGACCGCGATATTGTGATTTCCGCCTACATCGCCACCAACACCAATAACAAGCTGCTATTTACGGCTGGTGGCTCTATCAACATGACGGGGGGGTACAACATTTGGTTGAATACATCCAACTCCTCTACGTACTCAGCCTCTACAGGCACCGGCTCGCTCTATATGGGCGGCGCAGATGTCACAACCATCACCTCGTCTAACTGGAACAGCAGCTGCGTTACCACCTGCTATGCCCAAGCCTCGACCACCTTGCCATATGCGGGTGTGCGACTCGGCGTGTCGTCTGCAGTTGATATTCGCGCAGGCGGTGATGTGGTCGTGGCAGGGCGAAATACCCAAACGACAGGCGGGTACGCAGGCAACGTCTTATTTTCTGGTTCGGTCGTTTGGGGCAACAACGTTAGCTTCTACGGCATCAGCAGTGCAGGGGTTGGTCAGCAACTCAGTTGGGGAAGTACCGCACAAATTGACCTAAAAGCTACAAACACACTCTTCATAGCAGGTGAATCCTCGTACTACACAACGAACGCCCCCATGGGCTACGGCACGTTTTTAAACGGCACCAAATTAACTGGGGCAACGGTTGAGTTATGGGGGCGTAACACCAACGCCAGTTGCACGGCTGCGAATTGGTGTGCGGGTGTCAGTCTCGGTTGGATTGACCAAGCTTCTCAACAGACCAATATCTATGCTGATGTGCTCAAGTTGAAGTCCAACACAGTGGCCTTAGGCGCTTCACCTGTCAATGTGAGCAAACTGAACTCGACCTTTGGCATTGACGTTTCTTCTTACGACTCAAGTAGTAGTTTGGGATTTAAAAACAATGTAGATGCAGTTTCATCTGTCTTGCCCGTTGCGGGCAACAACTACGGAGGTTCCCTTGTATTACCGAGCGGTGTAGGGACAAACGCTGACCCTTGGAGCGTGTATCGCTACAGCGGAAACTCGTCGGTCAGTGTCAACACAGCCATCTACAGCACAGGGCCTATTGGGATAACCGCCACCGACATCGCGCTCAATTCCAACCTCTACACGACCAACACCAGCACGGGTGATATCACCTTAACGGGCAACGTCAGCGGGTCGGGCAACATATCGTTGGCTTCTGGCCGTGGGTTGACAGTGACTCAGTTGGGTACGTCTATTTATAAGGGCGTGATATCAGGTACCAACGCCACGCTGAGCAAATTGGGCGCGGGTCGCTTGAATTTGACCAACCTCAACACCTATACAGGTGGTACCACCCTC
>JBPCSU010000250.1:0-4059 GCA_051006815.1 Limnohabitans sp. | reverse complement strand
CCTTGGTGTACACGCGTGCCAAGGGCCAATCTGACAAGCGGCCATTCGGCACGCAACTGGATGTGCGCGCCATTGGCTACGAGTGGATCAACCACTCGATCGCCCCTACCCATTTGGCAGGCCATGATTTCCGCGTCAAAGTGGGCGGCAAAGACTGCACACAACCCTACGACATCAGCTTGTTCAACGTGTCGGCCATGAGCTTTGGGGCACTCAGCGCCAATGCGGTGCTGGCCTTGAACTTGGGCGCCAAGATGGGGGGCTTTGCACACGACACCGGCGAAGGCTCGATCTCGCGCCACCATCGCACCCACGGGGGTGATTTGATTTGGGAAATTGGCTCTGGCTACTTCGGCTGCCGCGATGCACAAGGCCACTTCAACCCCGAACGTTTTGTTGAAAACGTGCGTTCACCACAGGTGAAGATGGTCGAGATCAAACTCAGCCAAGGCGCCAAACCTGGCCATGGCGGTGTGTTGCCGGGCCCCAAAGTGACCGAAGAAATTGCCGAAGCACGTGGCGTGCAAGTGGGCGAAGACTGCGTGTCACCCGCTGCACACAGCAGTTTTTCCACACCGCTTGAGCTGATGCAATTTGTGCAACAACTGCGCACGCTGAGTGAAGGCAAACCGGTGGGCATGAAGCTGTGCATTGGCCATCCTTGGGAGTGGTTCGCCATGGTCAAGGCCATGTTGGAGAGTGGCATTCACCCCGACTTCATCGTGGTCGACGGCGCCGAAGGCGGCACCGGAGCGGCCCCCTTGGAGTTCTCTGACCACATGGGCATGCCTTTGCAAGAAGCCCTGCGCTTGGTGCACAACACCTTGGTGGGCGCTGGTTTGCGTGACGAAATTCGCGTCGGTGCCAGCGGCAAAATTGTCAGTGCCTTTGACATGGCGCGCGCCCTAGCCTTGGGTGCCGATTGGTGCAACAGCGCACGTGGCTTTATGTTTGCGTTGGGCTGCATCCAAGCGCAAACATGCCACACCGGCAACTGCCCCACTGGCGTGACGACGCAAGATCCGAAACGCCAAATGGCCTTGGTGGTGCCCAGCAAAGCCGAACGCGTGGCCCACTTCCATGCGAACACATTGGAGGCCTTGCAAGAGTTGATGGAAGCCTCGGGTCTGCAAACGCCACACGACTTCACGCCGCGTCACATCATGCGTCGCGTCAGCGAAGCGCAGACCTTGCATTTGTCTGAGTTGGTGGACACCGTGGCCCCCGGTGCGTTGCTGCAAGACGATGTCAGCAGCCTGCCCGCCGTGTTCAGCGATTGGCCCTTGGCACATGCCAAGAGCTTCGCCGTCACCACGGCTTAAGCATTGACCGCTTAATCCGCGCGCGGATACTGAATCGGGCGCTCGCGCACGGCCGGTGGCACAGGCGCTGCCGCCGCCGCAGCGGCTGCAGCCGCACGGGCCCTCTCTGCCGCCGCCGCTTTTTCAGCCGCCGCTTTTTCTTGTGCAGCTTTCTCTGCCGCCGCCTTCGCTGCTGCACGGGCAGCAGCAGCTTTCTCTGCCGCCGCACGCTCAGCCGCCACTTGCTCGGCTGATTTTTCTGGCTTCTCCGTTTGCATGCGCATCACCACCGCACGCTCAGCGGCGGCTTTTTGTTGCGCCAAGCGTTCAGCGGCAGAGGCTTTCTCGGATGCTGCGGCTGCCTTTTGTGCATCTGCAGCGCCCTTTTGGGCATCGCCCGCCAGCTTGGCGGCTTGGGCTGCTTTGTCAGCGGCTTTTTGCGCTTCCAAAGAAGCCGACGTGGCCTTTTCTACCGACTTCTCAATCGCTTTGGCCGCATTGGCTTCGGCTGCCG
This sequence comes from Limnohabitans sp., assembly GCA_051006815.1. GTDB lineage: Bacteria > Pseudomonadota > Gammaproteobacteria > Burkholderiales > Burkholderiaceae_C > Limnohabitans. Next base: position 2,244 of record JBPCSU010000250.1, on the reverse strand, counting down.
TTTGGGTACGCTCACGCACCTGCAAGCCGGCATTCAAATCGGATTTGAGCTTTTGAATTTCTGCCAACAACACCTGCGTGTTGGGGCCTTGCGGTGCAGGCGGCTGGGTCTTGGAGGACACCGACTGCAACTTGTGATCAAACGATTCCAGCTTCGACTCCAAACCCGTCAACTGCTTTTGCATGTCTTTGAATTTGAGATCGCTCGATTTGTTGGCTTCAGTCGCCACCACTGCAGGCATGGAAGCCATGGATTTGCCGATTTCTTCCAAACGCTTGGCCACTTGGGTTTGTGTGGTGATCACTTCTTCTTGCTTCTCGGTAATTTCAGAGAAGTCAGAATTTGTCTTGCCAATCGCGGTCAAGCTGGCATCCACCTCGATCACGCGTTTGGCCATGGCGTAGACCATGGTGTCGAGCTCTTTGATGGACTTGGTCATCTTCATCGTGATGGCAAAGAAAATGCCCATCGCGATCAGCAAGCACGCGCAAAACGCGCCCAACATGATGCGCGAATGCATCATGCTGCGGCTGTTGTTCTCTTGAATTTTCGACACAACGGCGCGCATGGTCGCGCTGACATCCGCTGCGATCGAGGCTGAACGTGTCGACACCTCGGCCGAGTCCAACACCACCGAGGTGAGCTCTTCAATTTGGCGCGCCACCTCGTTGGTGTCGAGCGACTGCGAGGCGATTTCCGTCAAACGCTCAGCGGTCGCGTCCACATCCACCAGGATCTCGGGCGCTTCTGCGTTGGGTTGTTGTTCTTCCGCCATGTTCAAACCTCGGGTTTATTTAATGCCTCAAGTCGATCCAGTCGAACGTTAAGGGTGTGTATTTCGTCTGTCAGCTTGCCCATCCGAGCGTGCATGACCTCTGTCCATGTATCGGCCTGAACTGGCTCCTCTTGAATGCTTTCTTCCAAGGAATCGGGCTCTGCAGCCTCGGCCACCTCCTCAGACTCGAGGTCGGAAATAGATTCTTCCGTATTAATTTCTGTCTCTGCGTCGGGCTCATGCACCAACTCTGTCAACGTGGGAACTTGCGACAGCGCGTCTGCACTCAGACCTTGTGCATCTTCTGGCAAATCGGGCACCGTGATCTTGGGCAGGGATTCAGGCTGATAGCCATGCTCAAACGGCGGCGGCTCCATGCGAAGCCCTGTCGATTCAGGGACCTCCGTTGGGCTTGTTTTTTCTGGCTCGTGGCTCATAGGCGCGTTCCTAGCGTCAGCATCAGGGCTTGGTGAATTGGGTTTTCATCGACTTGGTGCTACGCAACCAGCCTTTGGCCAGCAATGGGCTGGACTGCATGAATGAATCGGCTTGAGTTTTGGTTTCAAAAGGCCCAGCCACCAAAATGAAATAGCGCTTGCCCGTGTCTTTGTGTCGGGTGCGCATGATGCGGGCTTTCGCATACACCGCATTGCTGCGCTGAAAGCTACGCATTTCGTCTTGCGTGTCCATGGCGGCCAGTTGCACCACATAGCCATTGGCAGGCAATTGGTTGACCCATGCTTCGTCAGCGTTGTTGTCTGATGAAGCTTCTGCTTTGGGTTCCGCTTTCACATCGGCTTTGGCTTCGACCTTCGCAGGTTTGTCATTGGCTTTTTTCTCAGGCGCAGATGCCACCGTGGCAGGCTCGACCGCCGCACTCGCCACCGCGCTGGCCGCAGACGCCACCGCTTCGGCTTCGCTGGCCACGCGCGCCGCCTCGCTCGCCACGGACGCGGCTTGCTCGGCCGCGGCCAAGGCTTCGGCACTGGCCGCTGCTGCTGCGGCCGCCGCACTGGCGGCTTCTTCAGGTGCAGGGGCTGCGGGGGTGCCTCGCAGCACATATTTCTTCAAGGCTTCGGCTTCTTCCAAGACCAAGTCTTTGTACATAAAACCAAAAGCGGCCATCGACAGCAGCAAGACCAACAACACCCAACCTGCATACGACTTGGGCGCGGGGCGTTTGAACACATCGGCCTCTGGCGCAGACACAGCGCCCGACAACGTGGGTTCGCGTGAAGACGCGTCTGCCGTCCATGCCGACGCCACGGGGGCAGCGGCAGCAACAGTGGTTGCAGCAACCACCGGTGCTGCAGGCAAAGGCTCAGGCGGAGGCGCAAAGCTCGGCAGCGGTTGTGGGTCCAGCTTGGGCTCTTCTTTTTTACCAAACCCAGGCACACGCCAGGCGGTTTTGGTGGGCAAGTTCAAGAGCTTGGACACCGGCACCACTTCTTCTTGAAGGGTGGGTGGCT
>JBPCSU010000249.1:0-6059 GCA_051006815.1 Limnohabitans sp. | reverse complement strand
GTTGGTGGGTGAAGCCGGCGTGGGCAAGACCGCGATTGCCGAGGGCTTGGCTTGGCGCATCACGCAAAAAGATGTGCCCGAAATTTTGGCCGAGTCCACCGTGTACTCGCTCGACATGGGCGCCTTGTTGGCAGGCACCAAATACCGGGGTGATTTTGAGCAACGCTTGAAAGGCGTCATCAAGAACTTGCAAGGCAAGCCCAACGCGATTTTGTTCATCGACGAAATTCACACGCTGATTGGCGCTGGTGCGGCTTCTGGCGGCACGCTCGATGCGTCGAACTTGCTCAAACCCGCGCTCTCAAGCGGTCAGCTCAAGTGCATTGGTGCCACTACCTTCACCGAGTACCGTGGCATCTTTGAAAAAGACGCTGCTTTGAGTCGCCGTTTCCAAAAGGTCGATGTGGTCGAGCCCACCGTGCCTGAAACCGTGGACATTCTCAAAGGCTTGAAGTCACGTTTTGAAGAGCACCACAACGTCAAGTACGCCGTGGCCGCGCTGCAAGCAGCGGCCGAGTTGAGTGCCAAGTACATCAACGACCGCCACTTGCCCGACAAGGCGATTGACGTGATCGACGAAGCCGGTGCGGCCCAACGCATCTTGGTGGCCTCCAAGCGCAAGAAAACCATTGGCAAAGCCGAGATCGAAGACATCGTGGCCAAAATCGCGCGTATTCCACCCGCCAATGTATCCAACGACGACCGCAGCAAGCTGCAAACGATTGAGCGCGACTTGAAGAGCGTGGTGTTCGGCCAAGACAAAGCCTTGGAAGTGCTGGCTTCATCCGTCAAGATGGCCCGCTCTGGTCTCGGTAAGGCCGACAAACCGATTGGTGCGTTCTTGTTCAGCGGCCCCACACGCGTGGGCAAGACCGAAGCGGCCAAACAGTTGGCCTACATCATGGGCATCGACCTGATTCGCTTTGACATGTCCGAGTACATGGAGCGCCATGCGGTGAGCCGCTTGATTGGCGCGCCTCCCGGCTATGTCGGCTTTGACCAAGGTGGTTTGCTGACCGAAGCGGTGACCAAGAAACCGCACTGCGTGCTGTTGCTCGACGAGATTGAAAAAGCCCACCCCGACATCTTCAACGTGCTGTTGCAGGAGATGGACCATGGCACTTTGACCGACAACAACGGACGCAAGGCTGACTTCCGCAACGTGGTGTTGATCATGACGACCAACGCCGGTGCTGAAACCATGAACAAGGCCACCATCGGCTTCACCAACCCACGCGCGGCGGGTGACGAGATGGGCGACATCAAACGCTTGTTCACGCCTGAGTTCCGCAACCGTTTAGACGCCATCGTGGGCTTCAAAGCCTTGGACGAAAACGTCATCATGCGTGTGGTCGACAAGTTCTTGCTGCAACTGGAAACCCAGTTGGCAGAGAAGAAAGTGGAAGTCACGTTCACCGATGCGCTGCGCAAGCACTTGGCCAAGAAGGGCTTCGACCCACTCATGGGCGCACGCCCCATGCAGCGCCTGATTCAGGACACGATTCGCAAGGCCTTGGCCGACGAGTTGTTGTTCGGCCGCTTGACCGAAGGTGGCCGCCTGACTGTGGACATCGACGACAAAGAGGAAGTACAGCTCGATATCCAACCTTTGCCAAAGAAAGACAAAGGCGCCAAGGGCGAGGCCAGCCACTCGGAAGAGCCCGCGACGAGCTGATGTTGACGCGGGTTTAGCGTTGACGCCCACCCAAAATACTGCCCATCACCCCGCGCACAATTTCTCGCCCCACTGCGGAGCCGATGTTGCGCACGGCAGATTTCACCATCACTTGGGCCAGTCCTTGGTGTTGTCCGCCGCGCGGGCCGGTCGAGCCGAACAGGGCTTCGCCCAAGCCTGACAGCACTTGATCTGTCACCGAAGGTTGAGCCGGCGCTTGCGTTCCTGTGTTGACTGGAGAGGCTCCAACGGCGTCGCCCGCGGTTGTCGAAGGCGCCACGCCTTTGAGACGCTCGTAGGCCGATTCACGGTCCACCAACTGCTCATACACACCCGCCACCAACGAATTGGCCAGCAATGCCTGGCGCTGTTCGGGCGTGATGGGCCCCAGCTGGCTGCCGGGCAGCAGCACGAACACCTGTTCGGTTTCAGAGGGACGACCTTTGGCGTCCAGCAAGCTGACCAAGGCTTCGCCCACACCCAGCTCGGTGATGGCTTTTTCAATGTCCAGCCCCGCCTTGCCACGCATGGTTTGCGCGGTGGCTTTGACGGCTTTTTGGTCGCGCGGGGTAAAGGCGCGCAAGGCGTGTTGCACGCGGTTGCCCAGTTGGCCCAGCACGGTTTCGGGCACGTCCAGCGGATTTTGCGTGACAAAGTACACGCCCACGCCTTTGGAGCGAATCAGGCGCACCATTTGCTCGATGCGCTCCAGCAGCACCTTGGGCGCTTCGTTGAACAGCAAATGCGCTTCGTCAAAGAAAAACACCAGCTTGGGTTTTTCGGGGTCGCCGATTTCGGGCAGCTGTTCAAACAACTCGGACAACATCCACAGCAAAAACGTGCCGTACAGGCGCGGTGCGTTCATCAATTTGTCTGCGGCCAGCAGGTTGATGACGCCCAGCCCTTTGGCATCGGTTTGCATGAAGTCTTGGATGTTGAGCATGGGCTCGCCAAAAAAGGCATCGCCGCCCTGAGACTCAATCTCCAGCAAGGCCCGCTGGATGGCGCCAATGCTGGCGGCGCTGACGTTGCCGTATTGCGTGGTGAACTCGCGCGCGTGCTCGCCCACATGCTGCAGCATGGCGCGCAGGTCTTTCAGGTCGAGCAGCAACAAGCCTTGGTCATCGGCGATTTTGAACACCAGGTTGAGCACACCGGCTTGGGTGTCGTTCAGGTTCAGCATGCGGCCCAACAGCAAAGGTCCCATGTCGGAGATGGTGGCGCGTACGGGGTGGCCCGACTTGCCAAACACGTCCCATAGCGTGGTGGGGCAGGCGAGAGGCGTGGGCTCAGGCAGGCCGCGCTCTTGTAGCGCCGCAGCTAGCTTGGGGGGCAGACTGCCAGCTTGGCTGATGCCGCTCAAATCGCCTTTCACGTCGGCCATGAACACCGGCACCCCTATTTTGGAGAAACCTTCGGCCAAGGTTTGCAGCGTCACGGTTTTGCCTGTGCCGGTGGCGCCGGTGATCAGCCCATGGCGGTTGGCCAGCCCGGGCAGCAGGTGGCATTCGGTGGTGTTGCGGCGCGCAATCAGCAAAGGTTCGGCCATCGAAAGTTCTCCATCGCGTGAAAAGTAAAATAACGGGTGAAGGTTAATGCAACTCAAGAGGAATTCTGATGGCCGGCCATAGCAAATGGGCAAACATTCAACATCGCAAAGGTCGTCAAGACGAAAAACGCGGCAAAGTTTGGACGCGTATCACACGTGAAATCATTGTGGCGGCACGCCAAGGGGGCGGCGATATCGCCATGAACCCGCGCTTGCGCTTGGCCATTGAAAAAGCCAAAGCGGCCAACATGCCCGCTGACAACATCAAGCGCAACGTCGACAAAGCCACCGGCAACTTGGACGGTGTGAACTATGAAGAAATTCGTTACGAAGGCTACGGGGTGGGCGGCGCCGCCATCATCGTGGACACCATGACCGACAACAAGGTGCGTACCGTGGCGGAAGTGCGCTTTGCCTTCAGCAAAAACGGCGGCAACATGGGCACCGAAGGCTCGGTGGCGTTTCAGTTCAAACATTGCGGCCAGCTGGTGTTTGCGCCGGGCAGCAACGAAGACCAAATCATGGAAGTGGCCTTGGAAGCGGGCGCCGATGACGTGATCACCGACGACGACGGCGCGATTGAAGTGCTGACCCCACCGGCCAGCTTTGAGGCTGTCAAAAATGCTTTGGAAGCGGCGGGCCTCAAACCTGAAGTGGCTGAAGTGACCTACCGTGCAGACAACACCATCGAACTCGAGGGTGATGACGCTGCGAAGATGCAAAAACTTCTGGATGCGCTGGAAGACCTTGACGATGTGCAAGAGGTCTATCACAACGCCGCACTATGAACGTACTCGTTATTGGCGGCGGTGGCCGCGAACACGCCTTGGCGTGGAAGATCGCCCAATCCAACAAGGTGCAAAAAGTGTTTGTGGCCCCCGGCAACGGTGGCACGGCACGCGACAAGCGCTTGGACAACATGGACATCACCGATGTCAAAGCACTGCGTGAATTTGCCCAAAACAACGGTGTGGAGCTGACCGTGGTCGGCCCTGAAACGCCGTTGGCCGCTGGGGTGGTGGACGAGTTCCGCGCGCATGGCTTGCGCATTTTTGGCCCCACCCAAGCCGCTGCTCAGCTGGAAAGCTCGAAGGCCTTCAGCAAGGCGTTCATGAAGCGCCACAACATTCCCACGGCAGACTACGAAACCTTCACTGACGCACAAGCGGCGCACGACTACGTGAATGCCAAAGGCACGCCCATCGTGGTCAAGGCCGATGGTTTGGCGGCAGGCAAGGGCGTGGTGGTGGCCATGACGACGGCTGAAGCCCATGAGGCGATTGACTTCATGTTGCTCGATAACAAACTGGGTGTGAGCCACAACGCCGGTGGCGCGCGTGTGGTCATTGAAGAATTCCTGCAAGGTGAAGAGGCCAGCTTCATCGTCATGTGCGACGGTAAAACCGTGTTGCCCTTGGCCACCAGCCAAGATCACAAGCGTTTGCTCGATGCCGACGAAGGCCCTAACACCGGCGGCATGGGCGCCTATTCGCCAGCCCCCGTGGTCACGCCCGAGGTGCATGCCCGCGCCATGCGCGAAATCATTCTCCCGACCATCAAGGGCATGGAAAAAGACGGCATTCCGTTCACCGGCTTCTTGTACGCGGGCTTGATGATTGACCCCCAGGGCCACGTCAAAACCCTCGAGTTCAACTGCCGCATGGGCGATCCTGAAACCCAACCCATCATGGCGCGCCTCAAAACCGATTTGGTCGATGTGCTGATGGCAGCCACTGCCACCAACGCCGAAACCCGTTTTGATGACTTCGAGCTCGAGTGGGACCGCCGCACCGCGGTGGGCGTGGTGATGGCCGCACACGGCTACCCCATGAGCCCACGCAAGGGCGACGCCATCACCGGCTTGCCGCAAGACACCGACGATGTGGTGGTGTTCCACGCGGGCACGCAAATGACAGACGGTCAAGTGCTCACCAGCGGCGGCCGCGTGTTGTGCGTCACCGCACTGGGCGGCACGATCAAGCTGGCGCAGCAGTTGGCGTATGACACCCTCAAAGGCATTCACTTTGATGGCATGCAGTACCGCACCGACATTGGGTACCGCGCGATTTCGCGTTGATGAGTCCCTTGCCTGACATGCAGAACGAATTCGCCCGCCCATTGGCCTTCCAGTGCAAGCCCCAACCTTGGGCGGCACTGCTGGTCAAGCTGATGGGTTGGAAGATTGAGTTTGATGGCTTGCCCACCAAACAAGGCGTGCTCATTGGCTACCCGCACACCAGCAATTGGGACTTCGTCACCATGATGCCCGTCAAGTGGGCGGTGGGTTTGCCGGTTCAGTTCTTTGCCAAAGACAGCTTGTTTCGCATTCCGTTGTTTGGCCGTTGGATTCGTTCGATTGGTGCGGTGCCGATTGACCGTTCATCCCCCAAAGGCGTGGTGGGTGAGATGGTGGAAACACTCAAGCAACACAAACAAGACGACAGTTTTTTGTGGATTGGTTTGTCCCCCGAAGGCACCCGCAAGTTGACCGATGGTTGGCGCAGTGGTTTTTATCAGCTGGCGCTGGGGGCCGATGTGCCGCTGTGCATGCTGCGTATCGATTACGGCAGCAGGGTCGCCAAGATCACCGACTTCATGCGTTTGACGGGCGATGTGCCCGCCGACTACGCCCACATTGCTCAGGTCTATGCAGGGGTGAAGGGCTTTCATGCGCTGCAAGCTGCGCCGATTCGACCTTTGCCGCCCCGTTCGCCGGTTGCCGGTGATCACACGCGCACCCCCAGCACGAAATAAGAAAACCATACGCACACGATGTCCACCCAAACCCACGACCACGTTGTTGCCGCTGCGCGCGATTACTTGATTGGCTTGCAA
>JBPCSU010000248.1:0-7001 GCA_051006815.1 Limnohabitans sp. | reverse complement strand
AGTCTCATATTCCACGTGTGCGGTGTTGATCGTGATGCCGCGTGCTTTTTCTTCAGGAGCCGCGTCAATTTGGTCGTAAGCCTTCGCTTCGCCACCGAACTTGGTTGACAAGATCGTGGTGATCGCCGCTGTCAACGTTGTTTTGCCGTGGTCAACGTGACCAATCGTGCCCACGTTCACGTGGGGTTTGGTACGTTCAAATTTTCCTTTTGCCATTTCTCGACTCCGAAAAAAATAGGTCAATCACAAAAAAATCTGGTGCCCTTGGCGGGAATCGGACCCGCGACCTCTCCCTTACCAAGGGAGTGCTCTACCACTGAGCCACAAGGGCGAAACTGATTGCCAATCAATCCATTGAAAACCACAGGTGGAGCGGGAGACGGGAATCGAACCCGCGTCATTAGCTTGGAAGGCTAGGGTTCTACCATTGAACTACTCCCGCACAGATCAGAACAGATCATCACAGTTGCAGGCCTACCGGCGCATCTACATGTTGGTTTTCGCTGGTGGAGGGGACTGGATTCGAACCAGTGTAGGCGTAAGCCAACAGATTTACAGTCTGCCCCCTTTAGCCACTCGGGCACCCCTCCGGCGAATCGCGAACTATAGCAGATTTTTAGGGTATTCACGAGTCCCGCCGCCAAGCCGACTCATAAATTCCACGTCAGCTGCTGATTTTTCTGCGCCAACCAGGCTTGAGCTTGCGAAAAATGGCCACACCCGATGAAGGGCTGCGGCGGGCGCAAAGCCGACAGGGGCGAAGGATGGTTGGCCTTGAGCACAAGCGCTTGCCCACCCGTTTCGCGCGCAATCAGATCGGCCTTGGCTTGCGCATGCCCGCCCCACAGCATGTAAACACACGCGGGCGCGCTGCGCGCCACCTCGGCCAGCAACGCATCGGTCAGTTGCTCCCAGCCACGCTTGGCATGACTCGCGGGCAGGCCATCCTCCACGGTGAGACTGGTGTTGAGCAGCAGCACGCCACGCTGAGCCCACGCAGCCAACGAGCCACTGCTGGGAATGGCCTGACCCAAATCACGTTGCAGCTCTTTGAAAATATTGCGCAACGAGGGCGGAATTTTGACCCCCGGCGCCACCGAAAAAGACAGACCCTGAGCCTGATGTGGCCCGTGATACGGGTCTTGCCCAAGGATGACCACCTTCACCTGCGACAACGGCGTGAGCTGCAACGCCCACAACGGGTGCTGCGGGTAGACCACCGCCCCCGCATCCAAGCGGGATTGCACAAACCCCGCCAACGCCACGCCTTGCGGACTGCGCCAAAACGCATCCAACGTGGGTTGCCAATCGGCATGCACAGGCCATTGCGCGGGGGCCCAGACCTTCAAATGCGGCACATCGGTTGCGCCCGAGGACGTCCCATCACCAAACAAATCAGCGGTCATGCGCGCGCAGACCTTTAGGCTACAAACAACTCAGCCAGCGCCACACCCGGATCGGGCGCGCGCATGAAGGCCTCACCCACCAAGAACGCATGCACATGGGCGTCACGCATTTTTTGCACATCGCTGCGTTGCAAGATGCCGCTTTCGGTCACCAACAAACGGTCGGATGGCACGTCTTTGAGCATGCCCAAGGTGGTGTCGAGCGTCACCTCAAAGGTGCGCAGGTTGCGGTTGTTGATGCCCACCAGCGGGGTTTTGAGTTGGAGTGCACGCTGCAACTCGGCGGCGTCATGCACCTCGACCAACACCGCCATGTCCAGACTGCGTGCGACCGCTTCCATCTCGGCCATTTGGGCATCGCTCAAGCAAGCGGCGATCAGCAAGATGCAATCAGCCCCCATCACGCGCGCTTCGTACACCTGGTACGGATCGACCATGAAGTCTTTGCGCAACACGGGCAAGTCACACGAGGCACGGGCTTGTTTGAGGAAGTCCACCTGACCTTGGAAAAAATCTTTGTCAGTCAACACCGACAAGCACGCAGCGCCATGCTCGGCGTAGCTTTGCGCAATGTCGGCAGGGATGAAGTCTTCACGAATCACGCCTTTGGAAGGGCTGGCTTTTTTGATTTCAGCAATCACCGCAGGCAAGCCTGCTGCAATCTTGGCGCGCAAAGCGCCCACAAAGTCACGCGTCAACACACGGCTCTCGGCATCGGCGCGCATGGCGGCCAACGATTTGCGCTTGAGCGCCGCCTCAATCTCTTGGTGCTTGACCGCCACGATTTTGTTCAAGATGTCTGACATGTGATTCTTTCTTGCGCCCTGCGGCGATTCAAGCCGCGGTCAGCTGATGCGCCACCGTGACCAACTGTTCCAACTTGCGTTTGGCTGCGCCCGACGCCAGCGCCTCACGCGCCAGTGCAATGCCCGCCTCGATGCTGCTGGCCACATTGGCCGCATACAAAGCCACGCCCGCATTGAGCACCACGATGTCACGCGCAGGGCCCGCCTGGTTGTCAAGCACGCCCAACAGCATGGCGCGCGATTGCTCGGGTGTTTCCACGCGCAAGGTGCGGTTGCTGCTCATGGGAAAACCAAAATCTTCAGGGTGAATTTCGTACTCACGCACCTGCCCGTCTTTGAGCTCTCCCACCAAGGTGGCTGCGCCCAAAGACACTTCGTCCAAGCCATCACGGCCATACACCACCAAAGCGTGTTCAGCACCCAAGCGTGCCAACGCACGGACCTGAATACCCACCAAATCTGGATGGAACACGCCCATCAAAATATTCGGCGCGCCCGCAGGATTGGTCAGCGGCCCCAAGATGTTGAACAAGGTGCGCACGCCCAATTCTTTGCGCACAGGCGCGACGTTTTTCATGGCCGGATGGTGGTTGGGCGCAAACATAAACCCAATGCCCACGTCCGCAATGCACTTGGCAATTTGCGCCGGCGGCAAGTTGATGTTGACACCCAAGCTCTCCAACACATCCGCACTGCCGCTCTTGCTGCTGACACTGCGACCGCCATGCTTGCTGACCTTGCCGCCCGCAGCCGCCACCACAAACATGGAGCAGGTAGAGATGTTGAACGTGTGCGACCCATCGCCGCCGGTACCCACGATGTCCACCATGTGGGTGCGATCGGCCACCTCGACCTTGGTTGAAAACTCGCGCATCACTTGGGCCGCAGCGGTAATTTCACCAATGGTTTCCTTCTTCACGCGCAAGGCAGTGATCAAGGCCGCCATCATCACCGGCGACATCTCGCCCGACATGATGAGCCGCATGATGTGCAACATCTCGTCGTGAAAAATTTCGCGGTGTTCAATCACGCGTTGCAGCGCTTCTTGCGGCGTCATGGCATGGATGGAGGTGGTCATGGCAAGCCTTTACAAAAAGTTTTTCAACATGGCATGGCCATGTTCGGTGAGGATGGATTCGGGGTGGAACTGCACCCCTTGAATGTCGAGCTCGGCGTGACGCACACCCATGATTTCACCATCGTCTGTCCACGCGGTCACCTGGAGACATGCGGGACATGAAGCACGCTCAATCGCCAACGAGTGGTAGCGATTGACGGTGAACTTTTCGGGCAACCCGGCAAACACACCTTCTTGCGTGGTGGTGATGACACTGGTCTTGCCGTGCATCAGCTCTTGCGCGCGAATGATCTTGCCGCCAAACGCGGCGCCAATGCTTTGATGTCCCAAGCACACGCCCAGAATAGGCAGCTTGCCTGCAAAGTGTTGAATCGCCGCCACCGAAATGCCCGCCTCAGCAGGTGAGCAAGGGCCGGGCGAAATGACCAAGCGATCGGGCTGGCGTGCGGCAATGCCTTCGAGTGTGATTTCGTCGTTGCGAAACACCTCGACCTCGGCACCCAACTCGCCAAAGTATTGAACGATGTTGAAGGTGAAGCTGTCGTAGTTGTCCACCATGAGGAGTTTGATCTTGCTCATTCCAAACCCTCCTCTACCAATTCGCTGGCGCGCAACAAGGCACGCGCTTTGTGTTCGGTTTCTCGCCATTCCAGTTCGGGCACCGAGTCGGCCACCACGCCCGCAGCGGCTTGCACATAGAGCGTGTCGTTTTGATGATGCCGGTGCGAATGGCAATCGCCACATCCATGTCACCCGCAAAACTCAAGTAACCGCAAGCCCCGCCATACAAGCCGCGCTTGGTGGGTTCGAGCTGGTCGATCAATTCCATCGCGTGCACCTTGGGCGCGCCCGTCAACGTGCCCGCAGGGAACGTGGCTTTGAGCACGTCCATGCTGGTGAGCGGTTGACCATCGGCACCGTCCAACAACAAACCTTCCACGTTGCTCACGATGTGCATCACATGGCTGTAGCGCTCGACCACAAAAGCCTCGGTCACTTTGACGCTGCCTGTTTTGGCAATGCGGCCAATGTCGTTGCGCGCCAAGTCGATCAGCATCACGTGTTCGGCACGCTCTTTGGGATCGTTGATCAACTCCACTTCGGCGGCCTTGTCCGCCTCAGGTGTCGCGCCACGTGGGCGCGTGCCAGCCAAGGGGCGGATGGTGACTTTTTGCCCTTCGGGCGTGGACTCTTGGCGCACCAAAATTTCTGGCGAAGCCCCCACCACATAGGCGTCACCCAGGTTGTAGTAATACATATAGGGGCTGGGGTTCAACGAGCGCAGGGCGCGGTACAACGACAGCGGGCTGGCGGTGAACTTTTTGTGAATGCGTTGCCCCACTTGCACTTGCATGAAGTCACCGGCTGCGATCAGCTCTTTGGCGCGCTCGACCGCAGCCAAATAATCGTCTTTGGCGAAGCTACGTTCGGCAGGGTGGCTGGCGCAAGGCGCGATGGATGGCGCTTGTGCAGGCGCTTTCAAACGTTGCTTCAACTCGGCCAAACGTGCTTGCGCATGGGCATAGGCGTTGGGCTGCGCAGGGTCGGCATAGACGATGAGCGATAGCTTGCCTGAGAGGTTGTCGATCACCGCCAACTCTTCGGTTTGCAACAGCAAGATGTCAGGCATGCCCAAGTCGTCGGGCGGGCACGAGTGGGTCAACTTCTTTTCGATGTGGCGCACGGTGTCGTAGCCAAAGTAGCCGGCCAAGCCCCCACAAAAACGCGGCAGTCCTGCACGCAAGGCCACTTTGAAACGCTTTTGGTAATCGGCCACAAAGTCGAGCGGATTGCCCGCGTGGGTTTCCACCACCACACCGTCGGTGACCACCTCGGTTTTGGCATCTGCACCAAAGCCACTGGCGCGCAACAAGGTGCGCGCTGGCAAACCAATGAAGCTGTAGCGCCCAAAGCGCTCGCCACCCACCACAGATTCCAGCAAAAAGCTGCGCTCCCCATGGGCTTGCACATGGGCCAGCTTGAGGTACAGCGACAGCGGGGTTTCTAAGTCGGCAAAAGCCTCAGCCACCAACGGGATGCGGTTGTAGCCCTGTTGGCCCAATTGTTAGAATTCGGATTCAGTCATCGTGAGCCTCCACAGCTCTGCCCCTTCACCGGGGGGCGTTCATTCGGACAAGTGCTGAACAGTTCACAGTGTTCAGCGCGGGCACCGCCTGATTCGTAGCAGGCGAGGTGCTTTTAGACGAGCGCAGCACATGGCGTACGCCAGGGCCAAGCTCCCCGGTCGTGACAACCTGTGACAGTGCTGCGGTGAATGAACATGGGGCTCAGTTTAGCAAAGGCTCAGCGGGCCTTGGCCAGCGCCGCGGGAATGGCGGTCAACGCGTCCACATGGGCGTCGGCATCGACCCCGTCCACGGGTTCGCCGTGGTTGTAGCCATAGCGCACCAACACCACGGGGCACCCTGCGGCACGCGCGGCTTGGGCGTCATTGCTAGAGTCGCCCACCATCAGCGTATCTGCAGGCGATGTCCCCAACGCCTCACATGTGCGGTGCACGGGCAAAGGGTCAGGCTTTTTGCGGGCAAAGCTGTCGCCGCCAAACACGTGGGTAAAAAAACCATCGAGCCCTTTGGCCTGAAGCAAGGGCTTGGCAAATGACAAAGGCTTGTTGGTCAGGCAGGCCAACTGCAAACCCGCCTCACGCAGCTGCTGCAAGCCCGCCACCACACCGGGGTACACCGCCGCATACTGCCCGTTGATGGCGAGGTAGTGATGCTGGTAACGCTGCCACGCAGACTCGTACAAGTGATCCACACTGCGCGCATCGCACACATTGCTCAGGCCCTTCACGTCTGGCAGTGCCAACTGATGCGCCAACACCGAGCGAATCAAATGCTCGGAGCCTTTGCCAATGGTGCGCTCTACCAGCGTGCGCGTCGCAGGGGGCAAATCTAGGTCTGCGAGCGCACGATTCAAAGCGACTTCAAAATCGCCCAAGGTATCGACCATCGTGCCATCGAGGTCGACGATGACTGCTTGCAGGTGACTGAACATCAAGCCAAAGCAGCGCGCATTTGGTCAATCACCGCTTTGTAGTCAGGCTTGCCAAAAATCGCGCTGCCTGCCACAAAGGTGTCGGCGCCCGCATCGGCGACGCGGCGGATGTTGTCGGCTTTGATGCCGCCATCCACCTCAAGACGAATGTCTTTGCCGCTGCGCTCGATCCATTGGCGTGCCTGTTCGACCTTGCGCAACGCGGAGTCAATAAAGCTCTGGCCACCAAAACCAGGGTTGACGCTCATGATGAGGATGAGGTCAATCTCGTCAATCGTCCACTCCAGCACATCCAAAGGCTCGGCGGGGTTGAACACCAAGCCGGCTTTGACACCCTTGCTCTTGATGGCTTGGATGCTGCGGTGCACATGCGCGCTCGCGTCGGGGTGGAAACTGATGTAGTCGGCCCCGGCTTCGGCAAACGAAGCGGCCAAGGCGTCGACCGGCGAGATCATCAAGTGCACATCAATCGGCACCGCCACGCCGGCGGGCGTTTGAGCATGCGGCTTCAACGCCTGACAAATCATAGGGCCAAACGTGAGGTTGGGCACGTAGTGGTTGTCCATCACATCGAAGTGAATCCAGTCAGCACCGGCAGCGATGACGTTTTTCACCTCGTCACCCAAACGGGCGAAGTCGGCAGACAAGATAGAGGGCGCAATGTGGAATTGTGGGCGTGGGCTGGTCATGGGG
>JBPCSU010000247.1:0-18793 GCA_051006815.1 Limnohabitans sp. | reverse complement strand
ACACACCCCCGCTTTGCAAGAGAAGGGCAAATCCAGACCGGCGTTGAGCGCAGCATCCAAGATGTGTTCCTCAGGGCTGAGCGCCAATTCGTGCTCTTTGCCGTCGAGCAACACAGTCATGTGAACGCTCTTGTTGGAGGCTGACTTTTGCTTGGACGCATCGGTGTCGGCTTGTACTTTGTGGGCCTGCGAGCTGGATGTGGTGAAGCGTTCGCTGTGCACGCGGTTGGCAGGGACGCCCGCATCGATCAAGGCTTTTTCTGTGACTTCAATCATGGCCTCGGGGCCGCAGATGAACACCTCGTCCATGCTCTTGGCGGGCAACAGCGCGTCAATGATGGCTTTGATTTTTTCGGCGTCGATGCGACCTTGCAGCAAGTCCACCTCTTGCGCTTGTTGCGACAAGATGTGGATCATGGTGAAGCGTCCAGGAAAACGGTCTTTCAAGTCTTGCAAGGCTTCGTTGAACATCACGCTGGACATGCGTCGGTTGCCGTAGATCAGCGTGAACTTGGATTCAGTTTGTTCTTCCAGCGTGGTGGCTGCAATCGACAAGATGGGCGTGATGCCCGAGCCCGCCGCAAAGCCCACGCGGTGGATGGCGCGTGGCTTTTTGCTGGTGAATCTGCCTTCGGGCGGCATCACGTTGAGTGTGTCGCCTGCTTTCAGCTGCGTGGCTGCCCAGTTGGAAAACACACCGCCTTCGACAGGGCGGATGCCAATTTCCAGCTCGCCGCGTTGCAGAAACTGGCTGCGCGGGCTGCTGATGGAATAGTTGCGACGCACGTCTTGGCCATTCACGTTGGCGCGCAAGGTTAAAAACTGGCCGGGTTCGAAATGGAACTTGTCCCGTGCAGCCGACGGAATGTCAAACGTGATGGCCACAGAGCCTGCAGCTTCTGGGCTGACGCTCTTGATAGAAAGCGCATGGAACATGGGCGAGGACATGGGAATTTCTCCGGAAAACTTAATAAGGTTTGAAGTAGTCAAAAGGCTCTTGGCAATCAAGACATTTGTAGAGCGCTTTGCACGCGGTGGAGCCAAAGTGCGAGGACTCAAACGTGTGGCTGGAACCGCAATGGGGGCATGCCACCGCTTGTTCGGCCTTGAGGGGTTGGCGCATGAAATGGATCACGCTCGTTTGCTGTGAAGGGGCGCCACATTGGCGATTGGGCGGTGCAATGCCATAGGCCTTGAGTTTGTCCTTGGCGATCTCGGTCATCCAATCGGTGGTCCATGCGGGGGCGAGCTGTGTGCGCACCTCGACTTGCAATCCCAAGGCTTTCACCGTGCTGCAAATGTCGTCGTGGATTTGCTCCATGGCAGGGCAGCCACTGTAGGTGGGCGTGATCACCACCACCACGGCGTTGTCGGCCTTGATCTCTACATCGCGAATGATGCCCATCTCACGCAGCGTGACCACTGGGATTTCTGGATCGGTCAAACCATCCAGTGCATGCCAAACATCTTGGAGCACTGGATGTGGGGCCGTGTGGCGGTCGAGGGTCACCACACGCCTTCTGGATGCGCGCGGGCCAAACTTTGCATTTCGCCGAGCAAGAAGCTCAAATGCTCAGAGTGTGCGCCGTGCTTGCCGGTGGTCACAAAGCCTTCGGTGGTGGGCATTTTCAAGGTGGCTTCTTCTAGCGTTTGGCGCACCAAGGTTTCCCAATCTTCTTTGAGTTGCGCGGTGTCAATGCCTACGCCTGCTTGGGCTGCCGATGCCTCGAAAGCGCTGGTGGTCCAGAACTCTTGGGTGTAGGGCATCAGGTGGTTCAAGGCGGCTTGCGCACGGGCGTGCGACTCTGCCGTGCCATCGCCAAAACGCACCAACCAATCATGCGCGTGGCGCAAGTGGTAACGCACTTCTTTGAGCGACTTGGCCGCAATGGCTGCCAGGTGCGCATCGTGTGACGCTTGCAACTTTTCCCACACCAGCGCCATCAAGGCGCTGTACAAAAAGTTGCGAACAATCGTCACGGCGTAGTCGCGGTTGTCAACGGCATAGCCGACCAAGGGACCATGGTGGGGGAGTTCAAGAATCGTGTAATTCTTGAAGTCTTGTGCATCGCGAAAGTAAGCCAACGTGTCTTCGGTGGCGCCGTCGTTTTTCAGCGTGGCGGCGTATTGGTAGAGCATGCGCGCTTGGCCAATCAAGTCCAAGCTGTTGTTGGCCATGGCAATGTCTTCTTCCAGGATGGGGCCGTGGCCACACCACTCGGCATTGCGCTGTCCCAAGACAATGGCACTGTCGGCCAAGTGAAGCACGTAATCTAAGTGCGCCATCACATGTGCCCCACTTCTTCAGGGATGGTGTAGAAGGTGGGGTGACGGTAAATTTTGTCGCTCGCGGGCTCAAAAAATTCACCCTTGTCATCCGGCGCGCTGGCAGTGATGCTGTTGGATTGCACCACCCAAATGCTCACGCCTTCTTGGCGACGTGTGTAGACATCGCGGGCCATTTGCAAGGCATGTTGTGCATCGCTGGCATGCAAGCTGCCGCAGTGTTTGTGCTCCAAGCCTTGTTTGCTGCGGACGAATACTTCCCACAGTGGCCATTCGCTCAATGCTTTGGTGGGTTTGGTTGGTGCGGTCATGCTGCTTCCTTCACTTTGTTTTGTTTACGTGCGTGCGCCAACGCAGCGTCACGCACCCATTGGCCTTCGTTCCAGGCTTTGACGCGGGTGGATAAACGTTCTTTGTTGCAAGGACCATTGCCGTTCACGGTGGCCCAGAATTCATCCCAATCAATTTGGCCGTAGTCGTAGTGCTGACGTGCTTCGTTCCATTTCAAATCGGGATCGGGCAACGTGATGCCCAACACCTTGGCTTGGGGCACGGTGGCATCGACAAACTTTTGACGCAAATCGTCGTTGCTGATGCGCTTGATGCCCCAGCGCATGCCTTGGGCGCTGTTGGGACTGTCGGCATCGGGAGGGCCAAACATGGCCAAACATTTCCACCACCAGCGGTTCACGGCGTCTTGCACCATGGCTTTTTGTTCGGCGGTGCCCGTCATCATCACCAGCAAGGCTTCGTAGCCTTGGCGTTGGTGGAAGCTTTCTTCCTTACACACGCGAATCATCGCGCGGGCGTAGGGGCCGTAGGAGCAACGGCACAAGGGAATTTGGTTCATGATGGCTGCGCCATCCACCAACCAGCCAATCACGCCGACATCGGCCCATGTGATGGTGGGGTAGTTGAAGATCGAGCTGTATTTCGCACGACCCGAGTGCAGGGCGTCGAGCATTTGGTCACGGCTGGTGCCCCATGTTTCGGCAGCGCTGTACAGATACAAGCCATGGCCGCCTTCGTCTTGCACTTTGGCAATCAGAATGGCTTTGCGTTTCAAGCTGGGGGCGCGGCTGATCCAGTTGCCCTCGGGCAGCATGCCCACAATTTCACTGTGCGCGTGTTGACTGATTTGGCGCACCAAGGTTTTGCGATATGCCTCGGGCATCCAGTCTTGTGGCTCAATGCGGCCATCGGCATCGATGCACGCGTCAAATTTTTGCATCAACTCTGCCGGCTCAATCGCCGCGACAGCGGGCTTGCCTTTCGGTGCCGAGTCATCAGGAACACTGAAGGATTGTGTGTACATGGGGTTTCCTTGTTGTACGAGTAGCTCAATTCATCCAAACCGTGATGCCACGGTTTGGATGCCCAAATGCCTGAGGTGGGTGCATGTGGGTGAGCCCTTAGGGGGGTTACTTGGCCAAAGTCCAGTTGCCGTTCTTCACTTCCAACATGCGGAAGGCCGACAGGTTCAAGCCCATGTGGTCTTCGGCAGACATG
Source organism: Limnohabitans sp. (assembly GCA_051006815.1). GTDB lineage: Bacteria > Pseudomonadota > Gammaproteobacteria > Burkholderiales > Burkholderiaceae_C > Limnohabitans. Next base: position 14,998 of record JBPCSU010000247.1, on the reverse strand, counting down.
TTGAAGGTGCCGCTGGTGGCGACAAAACCTTTGGTCGATTCGATGGCGTCGCGCACTTTGGCTTTGTCGGTGCTGCCCGCGCGTTTGAACGCATCGACGCTCAGCAAGAGCGCGTCGTAGGCATAGCCGCCAAAGGTAGAGGCTTCGCTTTTGTATTTCATCTTGTAAGCGTTGTCGTAGGCTGTGACGATGGCTTTTTGTGGGTCGTTGGCAGGCAGTTGCTCAGGGATGAGTTGCGCAGGTGAGGGCAGACGCACACCATCGGCGGCAGGGCCGGAGAGCTTCAAGTACTCATCCGCGGCAACCCCGTGTGATTGGTACAGCGGCAAGGTGATGCCCAGTTGGCGGTAGTTCTTGGTCACGATGGCAGGACCTTGACCCAAGCCAAACACAAACACGGCTTGCACGCCGTCGGTGTTTTTGATCTTGGTCAGCTGAGGGCTGGTGTCGGTGTCTTTGGGGCCATAGGTTTCGCTGGCGACCAGGCTGATGCCGTACTTGGCTGCAACGGCTTCGGTTTCTTTCTTGCCAGATTGGCCAAAGCCGCTGGTCTCAGAGAGCAAAGCCACTTTGGTGATGCCGCGTTTTTTCATGTCGTCAAACACTTTTTCGGCGGCCATGCGGTCGGTGTGAGGTGTCTTGAAGACCCATTTTTTGACAGGTTCAATCACCACCACAGCGCCTGCGAGCGAGATGAATGGAATTTCTGCTTTGGTGACCAAAGGCACCATCGACATGGTGGCGCCTGTGGTGGTGCCGCCAATCAAGATGTCAATCTTGTCGTCTTCGATCAGGCGCTTGGTGAAGCTGTTGGCTTTGTTGGCGTCGCTGCCATCGTCGTAGTGAACGAGTTCGAGTTGACGGCCCAACACACCGCCTTTTTTGTTGAACTCTTCCACATAGAGCTGCAAGGTTTTCAATTCAGGATCGCCCAAAAAGGCAGCAGGGCCAGTCACCGACAACACGGAACCGATCTTGATGGTGTCAGCGGCCCATGTCGAAAGTGAGCTCACCGCAATGGCTGTGCCGAGGGCGATTTTTGTCAAAGAAAATTTCATATCTGTCTCCTAGTTGTGGTTGAGTTGTTCGTTAAACGCGTTCGATGATTAAGGCGATACCTTGTCCAACACCAATGCACATCGTGCAAAGGGCATACCGACCCCCACGTCGTGCCAGCTCGTAACTGGCGGTGGTGATCAGACGTGCACCGCTCATGCCCAAGGGGTGGCCCAAGGCAATGGCGCCACCGTTGGGGTTGACGTGTGCCGCGTCATCGGGCAAGCCCAAATCACGCAACACCGCCAGCCCTTGGGCAGCAAAAGCTTCATTCAGCTCGATGACATCCATTTGTTCTAGCGTCAAGCCAGTTTTGGCCAATACCTTGCGCACCGCAGGTGCAGGGCCAAAGCCCATGATGCGAGGTGCCAAGCCCGCAGTGGCCATGCCCACCACGCGTGCTTTTGGCGTGAGCCCATGTTTGGTAGCGGCGGCTTCAGAGGCCAGCAACAAAGCGCAAGCCCCGTCATTCACGCCAGAGGCGTTGCCTGCGGTGACGGTCAGCTCAGGGCCGTTGACGCCTTTGAGTTTGGCCAGCATGGCCAAGGTGGTTTCGGGGCGTGGGTGTTCGTCGGTGGTGAACACCAGCGCATCGCCTTTTTTCTGAGGAATCGTCACAGGCACGATTTCATCGTCAAAGCGGCCTGCCGCATGGGCCGCTGCCCAGCGTTGTTGTGAGCGCACGGCAAACGCATCTTGGTCTTCGCGGCCAATGTGGAAGTCTTCGGCCACGTTGTCTGCGGTTTGTGGCATCGAATGCGTGTCGTACATTTTTTTCATCAACGGGTTGACGAAGCGCCAACCAATCGTGGTGTCAAACACGGCGTTGTTGCGGCTGAACGCGCTGTCTGCTTTGGGCATGACAAACGGTGCGCGGCTCATGCTTTCCACGCCACCTGCAATCATCAAATCGGTTTCGCCGGCTTTGATGGCGCGGGCGGCCAATCCGACGGCGTCCATGCCTGACCCACACAAACGGTTGACCGTGGTGCCAGGCACATCGGCGGGCAAGCCTGCCAACAAACTCGCCATGCGGGCCACGTTGCGGTTGTCTTCACCGGCTTGGTTGGCGCAGCCGTAAATCACATCTTCGACCGCCGCCCAATCGACTTGCGGGTTGCGCGTCATCAGGGCTTTGATCGGCACAGCGCCGAGGTCATCCGCGCGGACAGCGGCGAGCGTGCCACCGTAGCGGCCAATGGGGGTGCGAATGGCATCGCAAATAAAAGCGTCAATCATGGTGTTTTAGAGTTCTTTGGGACGTGCATCGATCACACGGCGTGCTTTGCCCACTTCCGTGCGTTGCATGCTGTTGGCTGGCATGACCTTCACATGGGTGGAGATGCCGATGACGGTTTTGATGTGGTGTTGCAGTTCCTTCGCAATCTGTTGAACTTCTGCAGGGTTGGCTGTGGGTTGCAATTCGCAATGCACTTCCACACTGTCCAGGTGGCCTTCACGGTTCAAGTGAATTTGGTAGATCGCAGCCAAACGTTTGTCGCGCAAGATTTGCTCTTCAATTTGGCTTGGGAACACATTCACGCCACGCACGATCAACATATCGTCGGAACGGCCTGTGATTTTTCCGATGCGACGGAAGGCGCGAGAAGTGGGCGGGAGCAGACGCGTCAAATCACGGGTGCGGTAGCGAATGACGGGGAACGCTTCCTTGGTCAATGAGGTGAAGACCAATTCACCCAATGAACCTTCGGGCAATACCTCGCCCGTGTCTGGATCGATGATTTCTGGATAGAAGTGGTCTTCCCAAATCACGGGGCCATCTTTGGACTCAATGCATTCCGATGCCACACCGGGGCCAATGACTTCGGTCAGACCATAAATGTCAATCGCATCAATGCCCAACTTGGCTTCAATGGCGGCACGCATGCCTTCGCCCCATGGCTCGGCCCCGAAGAGACCGACTTTGAGCGAGAGGTCTTGGGGCTGAACGCCTTGACGTTCAAACTCTTCAGCGATGACGAGTGAATAGGAGGGGGTGACCATGATGGCGTCGGGTTTGAAGTCCATGATCAACTGAACTTGCTTTTCAGTTTGACCGCCCGACATCGGCACCACGGTGCAACCTGCGCGCTCAATGCCCGCATGCGCACCCAAGCCCCCCGTGAACATGCCGTAGCCATAGGCGTTGTGCACCATCTCGCCAGGGCGCACCCCTGCGGCGCGCAAAGAGCGCGCCATCAAGTCGGCCCAGTGGTTCAGGTCGTTCTGGGTGTAACCCACCACGACCGATTTGCCGGTGGTGCCGCTGGAGGCGTGCAAGCGCGCCACTTTGTTTTTAGGAACTGCGAACAAGCCAAAGGGGTAGTTGTCGCGCAAATCCAGTTTGGTCATGAAGGGAAACTTGGCCAAGTCCGCCAGCGATTTCAAATCATCGGGGTGCACGCCTTTGGCTTCGCATTTTTTGCGGTAGGGCGCCACGTTGTCGTAGGTGTGGCGCACCGACCATTTCAGGCGTTCAAGTTGCAGCGCGCTGATTTCATCGCGGCTTGCTTTTTCAATCGGGTCTAGCAGCGCAGCGTTGGGGCTTGGTGTTGCTGTCATGTGTGTCTCTTCCATTCAATTATTTTTTTGAATCAGTGGGTGCCTTCCAGCCCCGCGATGACTTCGCCTTTGATGCGATAGCTTTTCCCACGGAAAAGCGCCACGGTGTTGCCACCGACCACCTTGACCTCCACGTCGTAGACGCCGGTGCGTCCAGATGCAGAACGCTCGACCGCCGTGGCTTCTAAAACATCCCCCTCGCGACCGGGCGCTAAGAAATCGATGCTGCAGGCTGAAGCCACGGTGTTGAGGTTGTAGCTGTTGCAGGCGTAGGCAAATGCGCTGTCCGCCAGCGTGAAAATCAGACCGCCATGGCAAATGTGATGGCCGTTGACCATGTCGGAACGCACCTTCTTTTGCAAGACGGAACGGCCGGGTTCCACAGACACCAGCGACATGCCCAAGGCGTGCGTGGCGTTGTCGCGGGTCCACATGGCTTGGCTGGCGGCTTGTGCCAGTTCTTGCGGTGTCATGGCTTCTGACATGTTCATTCCCCCTTGAAGTGAGGTGCGCGTTTTTCTAAAAACGCGGAGACACCTTCGACGTAGTCAGCACTCTTGCCCAATTCGCGCATCTGCATGCCCTCATAGGTCAGGTGCGCTTCGAAGGTGTGCGTGTGGGCCGATTGCATGGCTTGGCGCGTGCGGACCAAGGCCTTGGTGGGCATGGTGGCTAGTTTGGCGGCGAGTGCCTCAACGGCACCGGCAAACGCGGCGTCTTCCACAGCTTCCCAAATCATTCCCCATTCGGCGGCTTGTGGGGCAGGCAGTTTCTTGCCCGTCAAGGCCAACCCCATGGCGCGGGCTTGGCCAATGCGTTGGGGCAGGTGCCAAGAGCAACCCGTGTCGGGAATCAAACCAATGTTGGCAAAGGGCAGCACAAACGAAGCCGATTGCGTGGCCAACACCATGTCACACGCCAATGCCAAGCTGGCACCTGCACCGGCTGCAATGCCGTTGACCGCTGCGATCGTGGGCACACGCAGTTGGCTCAAGCGCATGACCAAGGGCTTGTAGTGACGTTCCACCACATCACCCAAGTCGGGGGGGGTCTCACCGGGCGTGAACCGCACCTCGGCATCGGCCAAGTCTTGACCCGCGCAGAACCCGCGACCCGCCCCGGTGATGACCAACACACGCACGGCTGCGTTGGTTTGAATGCTGTCCAAGGCATGACGCACCTCCGCATGCATCTCTGCATTGAAGCTGTTCATCTTGTCGGGTCGATTGAGCGTGAGACGGGCAATGCCGTCGCGCACATCAAATTGAATGAGGGTGTAGTTCATCGCGTGGGCTTTCGCTCAGACGTGGTAGCGACGTTGCACAACGCGGAAGCGATTCGCCACAAAGGCCGAGTCGGCGTACGACGCATTGGCCGATGGGTTGCCGCCTGTGCCGTGGTAGTCCGAAAACGCCGAAGACTGGTTGACAAACACACCGCCCGTTAAGTTGATCGACAGGGCCACCTTGCCGCGCCAGGTGGCGTGGGTCATGGCATCGATCACTTCTTGGTGGGTGGAATACAAGCCCACGGTCAACGCGCCGTGGGTGCGCACAATGCGCTCGGACAGGGCAATGGCGGCGGCGGTGTCTGGGGCTTTGACGATGAAGCTGATGGGGCCAAAGCGCTCTTCCATGTAGGCGCTTTCGTCAGCCGCATCGCAGGCCAACAACACCGGGGTGCGCACATCTGCGTCGCTGAACTCAGGGTTGCTGAGCTTGTTGGAGGCCAACACCACCTTACCCAGCTTGCCGCTGTTGGCCAAGTCAATGCGGTCGGCGGTGGCGCTGGACTGGATGGCGCCGAGCACGGCGCAGGCCACTTCGGGTTTGCTGAGGAACTTCTCGACCGATTTGGCCAAGTCCGCGCACACCTCGTCATAGCTCTTGTGACCTTCGTCGGTGTCGATGCCGTTGGCTGGCACGATGATGGCTTGAGAGGTGGTGCACATTTGGCCTGAGTACAACGACAGGGTGAAGGCCAAGTTACCCAGCATGGCTTTGTAGGCGTTGGTGGAGTCGATCACGATGTTGTTCACACCCGCCAACTCGGCATACACCTGGGCCTGCTTGCTGTGGTCGAGCAGCCATTGGCCAAACACGTTGCTGCCCGTGAAGTCGACCGATTTGACCAATGCATGCGTGGCCAACTCTTGGGTGGTGCTGCGTTTGTCGGTCACGCACAAAGTGACCAAGTTGGGATCGATGCCGTTCTCAGCCAGCACCGCGCGAATGGTGCGCACGGTGATGGCCGCTGGCAAGATGGCGTTGCTGTGCGGTTTGATGATGACGGCGTTGCCTGTGGCCAGTGCCGCAAACAAACCGGGGTAGGTGTTCCAAGTGGGGAAGGTGCCGCAACCGACCACCAGGCCCACACCACGGCCGACGATTTCAAAATGCTTCTTCATCACCAGCGCAGGGTTTTTGCCTTGTGGCTTTTCCCATGTGCTTTCTGTGGGGACAAAACTTTGCTCACGCCATGCGTAAGCCACGGCTTCGAGGCCGCGGTCTTGTGCATGCGGCGCACCCGCTTGGAAGGCCATCATCCAGCCTTGGCCCGTGGTCATCATCACGGCATGGCCCAACTCGAAGCTTTGCTTGTTCAAGCGGTCCAACATTTCTAAGCAGATGCCGATGCGGCCTTGGGCCCCCACGGCTTGCCAGCCTTGCATGGCGGTTTGGCCTGCTTGCAACAGTGCTTCGTGGTCGCACAGGGGGTATTTCACATTCAGGGCGACGCCGTAGGGCGAGGCTTCGCCGCCCACCCATCCGGTTTGGCCGGGTTGATTCAATTCAAAGTTGTGGCCTAGATGTGCGTCGTAGGCGGCTTTGCCATCGGCAGCTGCTGTTTCACCGTAGACCTTGGGGCTTGGCATCTCGCTGTAAGGCGACCAATAACCGCGTGTCGCAATGGCGTGGAGGGCGCCATCCAAGGTCGCGCGGTGTTTTTCAAACAAGGGGTGAGACATACAGGTTGCTCCAAAAATGGGTCGTGGTGTTTTAAACCGTTACAAAATATGATCTAGATCAAACAAAAATGTATCGCAATGAGGGGTAAAAAAAGATCAGGGTTTTCCCACTGATCTTTTCAAAATTTACATACCAAGGTATGCAGCTCTTACTTTTTCATTTTTGATGAGGTCTTGACCGTTGCCCGTGAGGGTGATTTCGCCGGTCTCCAACACATAGCCTCGGTCTGCCAGTGCCAGGGCGGCAAATGCATTTTGTTCGGCCAGGATGATGGTCATGCCTTCTCGTTTGAGGGCTTTGACCACATTGAAGACTTCCTCCACCAGCAAGGGGGCGAGGCCCATCGAGGGCTCGTCCAGCAGCAAGAGTTTGGGGCGTCCCATCAGCGCGCGACCAATCGCCAGCATTTGCTGCTGACCGCCAGAGAGCGTGCCAGCCGGCAGCTGCCGTTTTTCTTTCAAGATGGGAAACATGGTGTAGACCCGGTCCAGGTCGCGTGACAGGTATTCCTTGGGCTGTGTGTAGGCGCCCAAGCGCAAGTTGTCTTCAATCGAGAGGGGGCCAAACACTTGGCGCCCTTCGGGGCTGTGGCAAATGCCTCGGCGCATGCGTTGGTCAGAGCGCACGTTGGAAACGTCTTCGCCATCAAACCAAACTTCGCCGGCCCCCATGGGCTGCACACCAGACAGGGCGCGCAAGAAGGTGGTTTTACCAGCGCCGTTGGCGCCCACCAGTGCCACGGTTTCGCCGCGACGCACTTCGAGGTTCAATCCTTTCAAGGCCTTGATGCGGCCATAGCTGCTTTCGAGGCCGGTGACCTTCAACAACATGTCACCCGAGACAGGCTTGGCATGGCGGTCCAACGTGCCGCTGCTGTGTCCGCCCAGTCCAATCGATTCAGGGGCCAGGCTGACGACGCGGTGGTACAGCTCGCGGAAATCGGCGCGTGCTTGTTCTCCAAACACGGGGTCTTGGTTGTCTAAAAACTTGGTGTCGATTTCATGCCAATCTTCAGCCGTCAAAATTTGACGCGCGAGGGGCATGGCTTCGGTTTCTTCTTTGGTGATGTGTGTTTTCAAACGTCGCGTGTAGTCACGCAACGAATGGGTGAGCTCGGCATACGCGCCATGCTGGGCTTTGGCAAACTTGGCTTTGAGTTCTTGCAAGTGCTGTTGTGCCAAGCGATGGTCGTCTTCCAGTGCATCCATCATCGGATGCACGGCTGCTGAGCGCAGTCGCATCAGGCGAAAGAGGTGGTCGTCCTCTTTCAGATGGTGGGCATGGTCTGCAAAGTTTTCGATGTAGTTGAAAACAGACTCAAAAAAAGCGGGATCAACCGTTGCGCCTTGGTCGATTTCGTCAGCCACATGTTCCAGCGTGACAGCGATACGCCAGAAATTTTTGTGCTCATCGGAAATGATTCGTAATGCTTCCATCTTTGGATCCTCAGGCGTGTGCGCCTAGATACGCGGCAATCACATCGGGGTTTTTGCGAACTTCTGCACAAGTGCCTTCGGTGAGTTTTTTGCCGTAGTCCAACACCAAAATGCGGTCAGACAGGTTCATCACCATCTTCATGTCGTGCTCGACCAACACCACGGTGATGCCCGAGTCGGCCAGCTTGCGCACGAGGCGATCGATCTCGATGGTTTCTTTGGGGTTCAAGCCCGCAGCGGGTTCGTCTAAGAAAATCACCCGAGGCTTCATGGCCAAGGCGCGGGCAATTTCGAGGCGCTTGAGCACGCCATACGACATGGCGTCTGAGCGTGCATGGATGTAGGACTCAAGGCCCACAAACTTCATCAACTCGGCGGCCTCTTCACGCAGTTCGTTGTCGCGGCGGCGCAGAGACGGCCAGCGCAGGGCGGCTTTGAACAAGTTGCGGTCCAGCCGCAGGTGTGCGCCCACCATCACGTTTTCGAGGGCGCTCATGTTCATGCAAATTTGCAGGTTTTGAAACGTCCTGGCCACGCCGCGCTCGGCCAGTTCGTTGGGGGATTTGCCGTGGATCATTTCCCCGTCAAGGCGAATCTCGCCAGTGGTGGGTGTGTAAACCCCCGTGATCAGGTTGAAGAGCGTGGTTTTGCCGGCGCCATTCGGACCGATGACCGAGTAAACAATGCCTGCGTCAATGTTGAATGACACGTTTTGAACGGCTTTCACCCCGCCAAAATGGATCGAAAGATCTTTCACTTCTAGCAGCGACATGCTCAATCTCCCTTGCCAAACTTGGCTGCCAAGGTGGGGACCAAACCTTTGGGCAGAAATATCATGCACAGCATCAACACGGTGCCAAACACCACGGTTTCCCAACCTTCAAAGGTGGCCAGTGCTTGGGGCAGGGCGGTCAGCAGCACGGCGCCCACGATGGAGCCGAACACCGAGGCCATGCCACCCACCACCACCATCGTCACCAGTTCAATGGAGTGGAAAAAGTCAGCAAAGTTGGGGGTGACAAACCCAATGTAGTGGGCGGTGATGCTGCCCATCAGGCTGGCAAACACAGCCGAGAGCACAAAGATGGACACCTTGTAGCGCACGATGTTCACGCCCACCACTTGTGATGCCACCTCTGACCCGTGCAACGCACGCAAGGCGCGTCCAAAGGGCGAGTCGATGAGGTTCAAAGAAGCCCACACGCTGATGGCCAACAAGGCTGCCACCACCCAGTACCACTGCTTGTCGCTGCTGAGTTCAAAGCCAAACAAGGCCAAGGCGGGGACGGCCATGCCATCGGGGCCGCCCGTCCATTGCGCTTCATTGCGAAGCGCAATGTTGATGATGATGCCCAAGCCCAGTGTGGCCATGGCCAGGTAGTTGCCTTTGAGCTTGAAGATGGGTTTGGCCACCACCCCTGCAATGACGGCTGTGGCGAGGGCCCCTGCGCCCATGGCCAGCAAAGGATGCATGCCAAAGTGCGTGGGTAACACGGCGGAGGCATAAGCGCCAATGCCAAGGAAACCCGCATGGCCTAAGCTGATTTGGCCTGCAAATCCAATCAGCAGGTTGAGGCCGATCACGATGATGGCGTTGATGGCCATGCGAATGGCCAAATCGGTGTAATAGCTGTTGGGCAACACAAAGGGCAGCACCAACAGCACGGCAACGACAAGGCCCAAGCCCAGATAAGCATTCTTCTGCATGGTTACACCCGGTCTGTCGATTTGCCGCCGAAGAGACCTCGTGGCATGAAGAAAAGAATAAACAGAATGAGCACAAAAGGCACGGCATCTTTGTAGGCGGACGACACATAGCCTGCGCCCATGGCCTCAAGGATGCCCACCAACAAACCGCCCATCACAGCGCCCAACCCGTTGCCCAAGCCGCCGACCACGGCGGCAACAAAGCCTTTGAGACCGAGCATGATGCCCACGTCATACGACGTCATGGTGATAGGGGTGACCAAGATGCCACCCACTGCGCCCAAACCTGCTGACATGGCAAAGCTCAGAAACAACACCCAGTTGGTGTTGATGCCGACCAGCTCTGCTGCGGTTCGGTTGAACGACGTGGCCAGCATGGCTTTGCCCGTGAGCGTTTTGCTGAAGAAGTACCAAAGCGACACCACCAGCAAAGCCGTCACGGCCAACACCCAAAGGCTTTGTGGCAACAACGTGGCGCCAAGAATGTGAATGGGGGCATCCCCCGAAAACGCAGGAAAGCTGAAGGTGCCTTTGCCTAGCCACACCTGAATCAAGCCGCGAATCACCAACGAAGCGCCAATGGTGATGATGATGAGCGACACCGTGTCGGCGCCTTTGACGGGCTCGATGGCAACTTTTTCCATAAAGATGCCTACCAAGGCAGGAATCAACACGGCCAAGATCAACACCAGCGGCAAAGGCAAGCCGATTTGCGCAAAGAAGACGGCCAGCATGCCGCCCAGCATGATGAACTCGCCTTGTGCGAAATTGATCACGTTGCTGGCGTTGTAGATGAGGGTGAAGCCCAGCGCGGCAAGGGCATAGGTGGCGCCCACCGTGATGCCAGAAAACAAAAATTGCAAGAACTGAGAAAGCATTACTCAAGCCCTCCTTGGGATTTCTTTATCTCTTAATTTGCGTTGAATCAAATCAAGCGTCTTTTCAATGTGTTACTTATTATTGTGTAAAAAACGAAAAAAAGTATCGCTTTGAAGCGCAAAAAATCAACTCCTAGGGTAAGTACTTAACAAGCTTTGGGGTTGTGATGCGGGCTGGCGACCTCGGTCAACCTGGGTTCAGTGCACAATGATTCAAACAATTCACAGGAGGATGCTCATGTTTCGTCGTCATGTTCTGAGTCTGGCTGCCTTGGCCTTTTTGACTACCCCGCAGGTTTTTGCCCAAGGCAAAGACATCAAAATCGCTCACATTTACAGCAAGACAGGGGCGCTGGAAGCCTATGGCAAACAGACCCAGGTGGGACTGATGATGGGCCTGGACTACGCGACTGGCGGCACCATGCAAGTGGCGGGCCGCAAGCTGGTGGTGATCGAAAAAGACGACCAGGGCAAACCAGACCTGGGCAAAAACCTGTTGGCAGCCGCCTATGGCGACGACAAGGTGGACATCGCTGTGGGGCCTACTGCGTCGCCGGTGGCTCTGGCCATGTTGCCTGTGGCCGAAGAATACAAAAAGATCTTGCTGGTCGAGCCTGCCGTGGCCGACTCGATCACGGGAGACAAGTGGAACAAATACATCTTCCGCACAGGCCGCAACAGCAGCCAAGACGCAATTGCCAACGCTGTGGCGGTGGACAAAGAAGGCGTGAGCATTGTCACCATGGCGCAAGACTCGGCCTTTGGTCGTGATGGCGTCAAAGCGTTCAAAGAAGCACTGAAAAAATCGCAGTTGGTGCACGAGGAATACCTGCCACCAGCCACCACCGACTTCACGGCCGGGGCCCAGCGCATGATCGACAAGCTCAAGGGGCAACCTGGTCGCAAGATCATCTTCATCATTTGGGCGGGGGGCAACCCGTTCAAGATTGCCGACTTAGACCTCAAGCGTCACGGCATCGAGATCGCCACGGGCGGCAACATCCTGCCCGCGATGGTGGCTTACAAGCAGTTCCCAGGCATGGAGGGCGCTGCGTATTACTACTTCGGCATGCCCAAAAATCCGGTGAACGAGGCGCTGGTGTCGATGCACTACACCCAATTCAAATCACCGCCAGACTTCTTCACAGCGGGGGGCTTCTCGGCGGCCATGGCGTTGGTGACGGCACTCAAAAAGACCAATGGTGAAACCGCCACGCCCAAACTGATTGCCACCATGGAAGGCATGAGCTTTGACACACCCAAGGGCAAGATGACCTTCCGCAAGGAAGACCACCAAGCCATGCAAAGCATGTACCACTTCAAGATCAAGGTGGATCCGGCATTTGCCTGGGGCGTGCCTGAGTTGATCCGCGAGATCAAACCCGAACAAATGAACGTGCCGATCCGCAACAACCGCTGATCGCATGCTGGAAACTCGGAACCTGACCGTGCGATTTGGCGGTCATGTGGCTGTCAATGCAGTCTCGTGTTCTTTTGAACCCGGCACCTTGACCGCGATCGTCGGGCCCAATGGCGCGGGTAAAACAACCTACTTCAACTTGATCTCGGGGCAGTTGCCTGCCACGGCAGGCTCGGTGTACCTGAACGGGCGTGACCTGACGCACTTGCCTGCGTCGACGCGTACACGGGTGGGGTTGGGGCGGGCGTTCCAGTTGACCAACTTGTTCCCGCATCTGTCGGTGTTGGAAAACGTGCGTCTGGCAGTGCAAGCCAACCAAGAAGGCGCGCACCGATGTGGCCTGAACTTGTGGAGCATTTGGAGCGACCACACCGCGCTGACGGAACGTGCGCTGGCGGTGCTGACCTCGGTGTCCATGCGTGCACAGCAAGATGCGCCGGTGGCCAGCTTGCCGCATGGTGACCAGCGCAAACTCGAAGTGGCCTTGTTGATGGCGTTGGAACCTGCGGTCTATATGTTTGACGAACCGACCGCTGGCATGAGTCATGACGAGGCGCCCGTGATCTTGGATCTGATTCGCCAGCTCAAACAAGACAAAACAAAAACCATTCTGCTGGTGGAGCACAAGATGGATGTGGTGCGCGAGCTGGCCGACCGCATCATCGTGCTGCACAACGGCACGCTTGTGGCCGATGGGGACCCGACCGAGGTGATTGCGTCGCCCATCGTGCAAGAGGCTTACCTTGGCAAAGCAAAGGACCCTGCATGACTGCCGCGCTGCTGAGTCTGGAAGGTGTGCACACGCACATTGGGGCGTATCACATCTTGCTCGGGGTCGACTTGGTGGTGCCGCAAGGGGAGCTGACGCTGCTGCTGGGCCGCAACGGTGCGGGCAAAACCACCACGCTGCGTACCATCATGGGTTTGTGGCAGGCCTCGCAAGGGTGCATACGGTTCAAAGGTGAAGACATCACCGCTTTGCACACCGCACAGATCGCGCGCAAGAACATCGCCTACGTGCCTGAGAACATGGGCATCTTTGCCGACCTGACGGTTAAAGAAAACATGCTGCTGGCAGCGCGCAGCGCGGGCAGTGCGGCGCAGATGGATGAGCAACGCTTGCAGTGGATCTTTGGGTTGTTTCCAGCGGTGAAGCAGTTTTGGAACCATCCGGCAGGCAAGCTCTCGGGCGGGCAAAAGCAAATGCTGGCGGTGGCACGCGCGATCGTGGAACCGCGTGATCTGCTGATCGTGGACGAGCCTAGCAAGGGGCTGGCACCGGCCATCATTCAAAACATGATCGACGCCTTTCAGCAACTCAAGGCCAGTGGTGTGACGATTTTGCTGGTCGAGCAAAACATCAACTTTGCGCGGCAACTGGGTGACACCGTGGCCGTGATGGACGATGGCCGAGTGGTGCATGCAGGCCGCATGCAAGCGCTGGTGGAAGACGACGCGTTGCAGCAGTCGCTGCTGGGGTTGGCGCTATGAATTTCTTCAAAGACACCGATGTGCGGCCCTTGCTCTTGGTGCCTGTGCTGGCGCTCTTGGCCTGGCCGCTGGTAGGTTCGGGCTCAACCTGGCTCACACTCACGGTGGCGGGGTTGGCCATGGGGATGATCATCTTCATCATGGCCTCGGGGTTGACGCTGGTGTTCGGCCTGATGGACGTGCTCAATTTCGGGCATGGGTTGTTCATTGCCATGGGGGCGTTTGTGGCGACCACGGTGCTGGGCAGCATGACCGCGTGGACCGAGGTGGCGGACTGGGGACTCAACCTGGTGGCGGTGCTGGTGGCCATGGGGGTCGCCATGGCGGTGGCCGCTGCGATTGGGCTGGCCTTCGAGCGCTTCATCGTGCGACCTGTGTACGGGCAGCATCTCAAACAAATTCTCATCACCATGGGCGGCATGATCATTGGTGAAGAACTCATCAAGGTGATTTGGGGGCCATTGCAAATTGCGTTGCCATTGCCCGAGGCCTTGCGCGGTGCGGTGCTGTGGGGCGATGCGGCCATTGAGAAATACCGTTTGCTGGCTGTGGGCGTTGGCCTGGTGGTGATGGCGGCGCAGCTGTGGGTGCTGTCGCGTACCAAGGTCGGGCTGCTCATTCGCGCTGGCGTGCAGGACCGTGAGATGGTGGAGTCGCTGGGCTATCGCATTCGCGCGCTGTTTGTGGGCGTGTTTGTGGTGGGCAGTGCGCTGGCCGGTCTGGGCGGCGTGATGTGGGGCTTGTATCAGCAAAACGTGACGCCGCAGATCGGCGCACAAGTGAACGTACTGATCTTCATCGTCATCATCATTGGTGGACTGGGTTCCACAGGTGGCGCTGTGATCGGCGCATTGTTGGTGGGCCTGATGGCCAATTACACCGGCTACTTGGCGCCAAAGCTGGCGCTGTTTTCTAACATCGCGTTGATGGCGGCGGTGCTGCTGTGGCGTCCGCAGGGGGTGTACCCCGTGGCCAATCGCTGAGGAGGTGATGTGCTGCAACGTTTGATTTCGAATGACCTGCCACGCAACCGCTGGCTCGCGGTGTTGTTGCTGACGCTGCTGGTGGGGCTGGCGCTGGCGCCCTTTATCTTCCCGGGTGTCAAAGCACTGGGTGTGGCGGCCAAGGTGCTGGTGTTCATTGTCTTGGTGGCCAGCTTTGATTTGTTGCTGGGTTACACCGGCATCGTGAGTTTTGCGCACACCATGTTTTTTGGCATTGGGGCCTATGGCATTGCGATCGCCACCAACGTGTGGGGGCCGAACTGGGGTGCGCTGGGCGCGGGCTTGTTGTTGGCGTTGGGGCTGAGTTTGGGGTTGTCACTCGCCATTGGCTTGTTTTCGCTGCGCGTGCGTGCCATTTTTTTCGCCATGATCACGCTGGCGGTGGCCGCTGCCTTTCAGACCTTGGCGTCGCAGTTGTCTGACTTCACAGGCGGTGAAGATGGCCTGAGTTTCAAACTGCCGGCCTTGTTGATTC
>JBPCSU010000246.1:0-10475 GCA_051006815.1 Limnohabitans sp. | reverse complement strand
ACATGGGGTTTGCTGAAGGTTCGGTGTATGACGCGCAAGGCAACTTGTGTGCCCATGCCACAGGCACCTTCAAATACGAACCCAAAGCCGCCTCAGCGCAAGAGGCCAGCCCGGAGATAGCCACCGACTGATGTGGGTCAACAGAGCGCGCTGGTGGCGCTCAGGGGTGAAAGTGCCCCTCGAAGCAGTGCCGCACTTCGTGGCCCAACACCAAGTGGTTGGGGTTGGGCCCGGTGATGACCTTGCACTCGCTCGTTGCCTTCACCCACACGGCACAGGCAATGGGTTGCACCAACTGCAAGTTGCCACCTTTGGATTGCTTTTTTTGGCAGTATTCGCCAACGTCCTCGCGCACTTCCCAGGTCAGTTTGACCTGGTTCATGACCCTCGCGTTGGCAGGCATGGGCGTGAACTCTTTGTACTCCGTTTGACTCACCACCGCACAGCCTGTTAACCCAGCGACCAGCATCCACACGAGCAGCAAGCGTGTGGTGAGGGAACCAGGGGGAAAGGCAGGCATGCGCCAATGCTATTTTTGGCTTCTATTTATCGCAACGTCCACCTAAGTAGGCGTTTCGAAACGCCGCGTTGCGGCAAAGACACCGCAAGTTTTCAAATTCAAAAATTGAGAATTAAAAACGAATCCTGAGGTACTCATCGCCGCAGGGCTGTGAGCGTCTTCTCGGCCTCACTTTGTGACGGGGGCTTATCACCTTTTTGATTGCGGCTCCGGTTTTCGCTTATGGCAAACTCCCACGCTTTGCCAAAACCCTTCGAACAATGCAAAAAATCACTCGGCAGCTCGCCAACGAAATCAAAATCTCTGAGGCGCAAGTGCGCTCCGCCATCGAATTGCTGGACGGTGGCGCCACTGTTCCTTTCATCGCTCGGTATCGCAAAGAAGTCACCGGCGGTTTGGACGACATTCAATTGCGCGAACTCGAAGCGCGCCTGAGCTA
The DNA here is from genome assembly GCA_051006815.1 of Limnohabitans sp. Lineage (GTDB taxonomy): Bacteria > Pseudomonadota > Gammaproteobacteria > Burkholderiales > Burkholderiaceae_C > Limnohabitans. The sequence goes on along the minus strand of JBPCSU010000246.1, from coordinate 9,516 downwards.
CCTGCGCGAGCTGGAAGACCGCCGCGCTGCGGTGATCAAGAGCATTCAAGAACAAGGCAAGCTCACGCCTGAATTGCTGGCGGCCATCGAAGCCGCGCCAACCAAGCAAGAGCTGGAAGACATCTATTTGCCCTTCAAGCCCAAGCGCCGCACCAAAGGCATGATCGCCAAAGAGGCGGGCTTGGAGCCCCTGGCCGACAAGCTGTTTGCCGACCCCACACTGAATCCCAATGTGGAAGCCGAACCATTCATCTTGCCCGCTGGGAAAATTGAAGGTGCCGACTTCACCACCGTGGCTGCCGTGCTGGATGGCGTGCGCGATCTGTTGAGCGAGCGTTGGGCCGAAGACGCAGCGCTGGTGCAAAGTTTGCGCGAATGGCTGTGGGCCGAGGGCTTGTTTCGCAGCAAGCTGGCTGCAGGCAAAGACGAAAACAACCCCGACGTCGCGAAGTTTCGCGACTACTTCGACTACGACGAGCCGATTGGTCGCGTGCCTTCGCACCGCGCCTTGGCCGTGTTCCGTGGTCGTGCGCTGGAAATGCTCGATGCCAAACTGGTATTGCCCGTCGAGCCCGAACCCGGCAAACCCAGCTTGGCCGAAGGCAAGATTGCTTTGCACTTGGGCTGGAGCCACTCTGCAAGGACAGGGGACGACCTGATTCGCAAATGCGTGGCATGGACCTGGCGCGTCAAGCTCAGCCTCTCCACCGAGCGCGACCTGTTCACCCGCTTGCGCGAAGAGGCCGAGAAGGTCGCTATCAAAGTGTTCGCTGACAACTTGCGCGACTTGCTATTGGCCGCACCGGCAGGCCCGCGCGTGGTGATGGGCCTCGACCCTGGCATTCGCACCGGCGTGAAAGTGGCCGTGGTCGATGCCACGGGCAAGCTGGTGGAAACCGCCACCGTCTACCCACACGAGCCCCGCAAAGACTGGGACGGCTCGCTCTACACATTGGCCAAACTTGCCGAGAAACATGGTGTGAACCTGATTGCCATTGGCAACGGTACCGCCAGCCGCGAGACCGACAAACTGGCCGGTGAACTCATCAAGCTCATGGCCAAACATGACGGGTCAAAAGTCATTGACAAAGTGGTGGTCAGCGAAGCCGGCGCCTCGGTGTACAGCGCCAGTGAATACGCCAGCCAAGAAATGCCTGACGTGGACGTGAGCCTGCGCGGTGCTGCCAGCATCGCGCGCCGTTTGCAAGACCCCTTGGCCGAGTTGGTGAAGATTGACCCCAAATCCATTGGCGTGGGCCAGTACCAACACGATGTGAACCAAAGCGAACTCGCCCGCACGCTCGAAGCCGTGGTGGAAGACTGCGTGAACAAAGTGGGGGTGGACCTCAACACCGCCAGCGTGCCACTGCTCACCCGCGTGTCAGGCCTCAGCACCACCACTGCCAAAGCCGTGGTGCGTTGGCGCGAAGCCCACGGTGCGTTTGCCAACCGCCAACAGTTGCTCAAAGTCACGGGCCTGGGTGCGAAGACGTTTGAGCAAAGCGCAGGTTTCTTGCGCATCCGCGACGGCGACAACCCGCTGGACATGACCGCGGTTCACCCCGAAACCTACCCCGTGGTGGAGCGCATCATGGCGCAAACGGGCAAGCCCGTGGCCGAGTTGATGGGGCGTGCCGACATGCTCAAAACCTTGAAACCCGAGCTGTTTGCCAATGACACCGTGGGCGTGATCACGGTCAAAGATATCTTGAGCGAACTCGAAAAACCTGGCCGCGACCCGCGCCCGGACTTCAAAGTGGCCAAACTGCAAGATGGGGTGGAAGACATCAAAGACCTGAAGGTCGACATGGTGCTCGAAGGCACGGTCAGCAACGTGGCCGCCTTTGGCGCATTTGTGGATTTGGGCGTTCATCAAGACGGCCTGATTCACGTCAGCCAACTGAGCAACAAGTTCATCACCGACGCGCGCGAAGTGGTGAAGACCGGCGACATCATCAAGGTGAAAGTGCTGGAAGTGGACGTGGCCCGCAAACGCATCAGCCTGACCATGAAGTTGGATGGCGCGCCTGCCAAACGCGATGGTCCACGGGATAACCGTTTTGAACACGCAGGACGTGACAACCGCCAACGGGGCGGCAGCTACAGCAGCGGCTACACCGCACCGCCACAGGCAGCAGCCGGCTCGGCTATGGCGAGTGCGTTTGCCAAGCTGCAAGGTTTGAAGAAGTAACCCCAAGGCCGTGCGTTGAAAGCCCTGCACATTTACGCCGGCCCCAAAGCCTTGGCCCACATCGAGGCCCATGGCTTGAAGCCCGAGCACATTGGTGTCATTCCCGGTGCGGCAGGTGGCCCCAAAGGGCTGATCCTCGGGCCGTTGGATCGTTTTTTGTTTGGTGAGTGGTTGCCGCGAAGCACACAGCCGATTGATTTGGTAGGCGCCTCCATCGGCGCATGGCGCATGGCCACGGCGTGTTTGGACAAACCCGTGCAAGGCTTTGAACGCTTGTCGCACGACTACATCCACCAAAACTACACAATTCCCGAAGGCCAAAAACGTCCTAGCGCGAAGCAGGTCAGTGATGCGTTTGGCCAAAGCCTGCACGCTTTTTATGGCGGTCGCATGGGGGAAGTGCTGAACCACCCACGCTACCGGTTGCATGTGGTGACTTCGCGCGGCAAACACATCTTGCACCGCGAGCATCCTTTGCTCACGCCTTTGGGCTATGCAGGGGCTTATCTGTGCAATGCGGTGCAGCGCAAAGCCATGGGCGCTTGGTTAGAGCGCGTGGTGTTCTCTAACCGCGGTGCGTTGCCGTTTGATGCGAGCGACTTTGCCACCCAACACCTGCCGCTGAACGAACGCAACTTCATGGCCGCGCTGCAAGCCAGTTGCTCTATCCCGTTTGTGCTGCAAGCCGTGCACGACATTCCCGACGCACCCACCGGTGCTTATTGGGATGGTGGCATCACCGACTACCACTTGCACCTGAACTACAACGGCTTAGCGAAAAGTCCGTTGGTGCTTTATCCCCACTTTCAGCAAGCCGTGGTACCCGGCTGGCTCGACAAAGCGCTCAAGTGGCGCCACACGTCCACTCCGTTTTTAGACAACACCATCGTCTTGGCCCCCAACCCTGAATGGGTCAAAACCTTGCCCACCGGCAAACTGCCCGACCGCAGCGACTTTGTGACCTATGCCTCAGACTTTGAGGGGCGGGTGAAGGTGTGGACTGCGGCGGTGCGAGCGAGCGAACAACTCGCCGATGAGTTTGCGGATTGGCTCAACCATCCCAACCGGTCTGTTGTGAATCGACTTTAAGCGCGCTCACATCGCCGCTTCGAGCATCTCGCGGTATTCCTGCGCCGTGGCGATGCGTGGGTTGGTTTTGTGGCAATGGTCGGCCATGGCCCCTTCAATGATTTTGTCGAACCATGCGGGCTCCACCCCCATTTCAGCCAACCCTTTGGGCAAGCCCAAACGGGTGTTCATTGCGGTGATGGCTTGGGCAATGGCTTGTGCCGCGGCCAACGGTTGCTCAATTTCACCCAAGCCCATGGCGTAGGCCATGCGCTGCATGCGGCGTTCGTTTTGCACCGAAGGCGCATGCGCATTGAAGCGCACCACCGCAGGTAAGAACATGGCATTCAACGTGCCATGGTGCAAGCGCGGGTTCACGCCCCCCAAGCTGTGGCTCAGGCTGTGGACACAGCCCAAGCCTTTTTGGAACGCCATCGCACCTTGCATCGAAGCGCTCATCATGTTCAAACGCGCGTCGCGGTCTTGGCCGTTGGCAGTGGCGCGTTCGATGTGGGTCCAACCCCGCGCCAAACCGTCTAGCGCAATGCCATCAGCCGGCGGGTTGAAGGGGGCAGCCATGAAGGTTTCCATGCAATGCGCAATCGCGTCCATGCCTGTGGCAGCGGTCAGGGCAGGGGGCAAGCCCAACGTGAGCTCTGGGTCGAGCAGTGCCGCCTTGGGTACCAAATGCCACGAGTGAAAGCCCAGCTTGCGCCCGTCATCCACGATAACGATGGCGCCACGCGCCACCTCGCTGCCCGTACCGGCAGTGGTGGGCACGGCAATCAGCGGTGACACCGCGGGGGTGATTTTGGGTGACCCCCCCTCGATGGTGGCGTAGGTTTTGAGTGGGCCCTCGTGCGTGGCTGCAATCGCCACGCCTTTGGCGCAGTCAATCGAAGAGCCACCGCCCAAAGCAATCAAGCCGTCGCACTGGTGAGCGTGATACACCGCCACAGCCGCACGCACGGCAGCTTCGGTGGGGTTGGAAGGTGTTTGGTCAAACACCGCCACCGGCAAACCCGGCATGGCGTCGATTGCTTTTTGCAAGATGCCCACCGCTTTGACGCCAGGGTCGGTGACGATGAGCGGACGATGCATGCCCGCTTTTTCGCACTCGGCGCCCAGGGTGCTGAGCACGCCGAAGTCAATCTGAATATTTGTGAGGTAGAGAATTTGGGCCATGGCACACTATAAAAGCCAATGCCTCGAAGTTAAACCCCATGAGTCACAAACGTAACCCACAAAGCCTGCTGACCCACGCCATGCGTGACGTGCTGCATGCGATTGCCAAAGCGGGGCGGCCGCCCATCGCCTTGCTAACACCTGAACAAGCCAAGCAGGGATACGCCTTGGGCGCTGGCGTGTTGGAGATCAACGCACACAAGATGGCGCGTGACGACACCTTGCACATCCCCACCCGCGATGGCGCCACCCTGCGCGCCAAGCTGTGGGCCGAACATGCCTCACCCAACTTGCCCGTGTTGCTGTACTTTCATGGCGGCGGGTTCACCGTGGGTAGCCCCGAAACCCACGAGGTGTTGTGCAAGCACTTGGCGCATTTGGCGCAGTGCGCTGTGGTGTCACTGGACTATCGGTTGGCCCCTGAACACACCTTTCCAACCGCCCACAACGATGCGTTCGATGCTTTGCAGTGGTTGGCCGCACAGGCCAGCAGCTTGGGGGTGGACGCCACACGCATCGCCATTGGCGGTGACAGCGCGGGCGGCACCCTGACCGCTGCTACCGCCATTGCCGCGCGTGATGCCGGCATTGCGCTGAAGCTGCAGCTCATGTTTTATCCCGGTTGCTCGCCCGAGCACATGGACTCGGCCCACACGTTTGAAAAAGGTTTTTTGCTGGAAAAAGCCAGCATTGAATACTTCTACAGCCACTACATGCCCAACCCAGCCAACCGCAACGACCCGCGTTTTTCGCCGTTGCTGGCGGATGTGGCGGGCACAGCCCCAGCATGGCTGGGCTTGGCCGAATGCGACCCGTTGGTGGACGAGGGCGTGGCTTACGCCGACCACTTGCGTTTGGCCGGCGTGCCGGTGGATTTAGAAATTTACAAAGGCGTGGTGCACAGCTTTATTCAAATGGGACGCGTGATTCCCGAAGCTTTGACTGCCCATGCCGACGCCGCACGTGCGTTGCGCCATGCGTTTGGTTTGTGAGTTGACGCGACGATGACCTACATCGAAATTGGCGATTGGGCCCAGCTGCAAGCTGCTGCGCAAGGCGTGCGTACCGAGGTGTTTGTGTACGAACAAGGCATTGCCCCCGAAGACGAATGGGACGCCGAAGACGCCACCGCCCTGCATGCAGTACTGCTCAATGCGCAAGGCCGCCCCTTAGGCAACGCCCGGCTGTTGCAACCCACCCCCAGCTTGGCCAAAGTGGGGCGCATGGCGGTGTTGCGTGAGGCGCGCGGCAAAGGCTATGGCGCACGCTTGCTACAAGCGCTGCTCACCGAAGCGCGCCGTCGTGGCCACAAAGAAGTGCGTCTGAGTGCGCAACGCAGCGCCGAAGGTTTCTATGCCGCGCATGGGTTCACCGCGGTGGGGGAACCGTTTGACGAGGTCGGCATTCCGCACATTGAAATGCGGCTGGTGTTTTAAATGTCTTCGCGCAACGCGTAAGGCAAGGGCAGCAGAGTCAGCGTGGGGCCAGAAGCCTCACCTAAATGCAAGCTGCTGTTTTCCGTGGCGCTGAGTTGCAACTCGACCACCGCCACATGGTGCGCGCCATCGGCTGCGGCCTGAGCCACCAAGCCACAGGGTTGTGTGGCATCTAAGCTGGAGAACACCTCTTGCCCGGCAGCCATGGGGGCTGTGCTTTCCACAATGAATGCTCGGCGTTTCAAGGTGCCACGAAATTGGCTGCGTGCCACCACTTCTTGGCCGGGGTAGCAGCCCTTTTTGAAGTTCACCCCATCGACCGATTCGTAGTTCAGCATCTGGGGCACAAAGGCTTCGAACGTGGCTTGCTCGACCCAAGCAATGCCGCTCATCACTTCGCCCACTTGCCACAACTCGGCACTCAGTGCGGGACCGGCGGGGGTTGCCACATCGAGCGGGGCCAGCCAAAAAGCACGGGATTGGCCTAGGGCAGGGTACAGGGTGAGCACATCCGCATCGCCAGCGGCATGGCGCAAGCCAGCCTCTGTTGGTGCACCGTGTGTGGCGACATTCACCACGTCACCCGCCAACCCCAGCAACTGAAACGCGTCGCTGGCATCGCTCAATTTGGCTTTGGCACGCAACACAAACATCGACAAGCGCTTGACGGTGGGGGCAATCAAGTCTTTGCGACAAATCAGCAGCACTTCTTCGGCCGAGCGTTTGTAGACCACAAAGCTGGCTTGCATGCGGCCCTTGGCGTTGCAAAACGCGGCGAGCCGGCATTGGCCTTCTTTCATTAACAGCACATCGTTGGTCAGCTGGTTGTGCAAGAAGTTGGCCGCATCTGCACCTTCCGCACGAATGACACCCAAGTAGGGCAGGGGAGCGACCCCGTTCAGGGGGGAGGACAGGCTGAAAGAGAGTGAGGAGGCTGGCAAAGACATGGGGTGAATTATCATGCCCGCTTCAAGAACGTGATGGACATAGGGTTGTGATGCGACTCCTCAAAAAAATCATTGGCACCGTGGTGGGCTTGGCCCTGCTGATTGGGGCTGCATCGGCCTGGTGGGCGTTGACCCCGTTGTCATTGACCACGCCGACGGTGGATGTGTCGATTGAGCCCCAAACCCCTGTGCGCGGCATTGCCCAAGCCGTGTCGGATGCCGGTGTGGCGGTGCAACCTGTGGTGCTGTATGCGTTTTTTCGCATCAGCGGCCAGTCGCGCAAGCTGCGTGCGGGCAGCTACGAGTTGAGCCAAGGCAACACGCCCATGGATTTGCTGCGCAAACTCAGTCGAGGCGAGGAAAGCCTCAAAGCCATCAGCCTGATCGATGGCTGGACGTTTCGCCAATTTCGTAGCGCCTTGGACAAAGCCGAAGGGCTCAAACACGATGCCAAAGGCTTGAGCGATGAAGAACTGATGGCCAAGCTGGGCATGCCCGGTGTGGCGCCTGAAGGTCGATTTTTCCCCGACACCTACACCTATGGCAAAGGCACGTCGGAGCTGCATGTGATGGAACGTGCCGCCAAAGCCATGAACAAACAACTGGCGGCCGCATGGAAGCAACGCGGTGCTGATATTCAACTGAAAACACCCGAAGAGGCCTTGATCTTGGCCAGCATCGTTGAAAAAGAAACCGGCCGCGAAAGCGACCGCACCACCATCAGCCGCGTCTTTCATAACCGTTTGGCGATGGGCATGCCGTTGCAAACCGATCCCACCGTGATTTACGGCATGTTTGACGCGTTTGATGGCAATCTGCGTCGTGCCGACCTGCGCAACGACCACCCTTGGAACACTTACACCCGCAAAGGCTTGCCTCCCACGCCCATTGCCATGCCCGGTCGCAACGCACTCAAAGCAGCCGTGCAGCCCGCACCCAGCCAAGCTTTGTACTTTGTGGCCAAGGGCGATGGCACCAGCTACTTCAGTGTCACGCTGGACGAACACAATGCCGCCGTCAACCGCTACCAACGACGTGAGCAGGCAAAATAGCGGGTTATGACACACACAGGCTTGTTCATCAGTTTCGAGGGCATCGACGGGGCGGGTAAATCCACGCACATCGACGGCTTGGCTGCGGCATTCAAAGCGCAAGGACGCCAAGTGACACTGACCCGCGAACCTGGCGGCACCGCCTTGGCCGAAAAACTGCGTGAACTGGTGCTGCACGATGCGATGGACCCGCTGACCGAAGCGCTGCTGATCTTTGCAGCCCGCCGCGACCACCTGCAACACGTGATTGAGCCAGCCTTGGCGCGTGGCGATGTGGTGCTGTGTGACCGTTTCACCGATGCCACCTTTGCTTACCAAGGCAGTGGCCGTGGTTTTGATTTGGCCGTGCTGCGTCAGCTTGAACAATGGGTGCAGCACAACGGTCAATCCCTGCGCCAACCCGATGTGACGGTATGGTTTGAACTCGATCCCGCCATTGCGGCCGTGCGCTTGGCCGGTGCGCGTGTGCCTGACCGGTTTGAAGCACAGCCCGTGACGTTCTTTCAAAAAGTGTCTGACGGCTACGCCCAACGCGCCGATGCCGATGCGCAACGCTTTGTGCGACTCGATGCAGCCCAAACCCGCGAAGCCGTGTGGCAACAGCTGCACCAAAACTTTGTGCAACGCGGCTGGTTGCACGCCAACGCCGCATGACAGACGCCAACCTATCCACACGGCCAGCGCTGAGCCCCTGGCTGCAAGGCCAGCTCACCACCTTGCTGGAGCGACGCGGCCATGCCTGGTTGCTACAAGGCCCCTCTGGCTTGGGTCAGTACACCTTGGGGCTAGAACTGGCCCGCGCATGGCTGTGCGAAGCGCCTACGCCCCACGGTGCTTGTTACCAGTGCCGCAGCTGCCATGCAGTGGACGTGCGCACCCATCCAGACCTGTGCAGCTTGATGCCCGAAACTTTGGCCCTTGAGCTGAACTGGCCACTCGACGAGAAAACCCAAAAAGACCTCGACGACAAGAAACGCAAGCCCAGCAAAGAAATCCGCGTAGAGGCAGCACGCGACATGGTCGCTTTCAGCCAACAAACCCGCTCGGGCGGATCGACCAAGGTGGTGTTTGTTTATCCCGCCGAGCGCATGAACCATGTGACGGCCAACACCATTCTGAAAACCTTGGAAGAACCGCCTGGCGAGTGCCGTTTTGTGCTCGCCAGCGAAGCCGCCCATCAGTTGTTGCCCACCATCCGCAGCCGATGCCAAACCCACACCTTGGTGTGGCCGAGCGAGGCAGAAGCCTTGTCGTGGCTCACCCTTGAAGGAGTGCCTGCAGCCGATGCCGCCGTGTTGTTGCGTGCGGCGGGAGGCCGCCCTGAAGACGCATTGGGCTTGGCCCAAGCGGGGTTGAAAGCCAGCACTTGGGCGGGTTTGCCCAAAGCCGTGCTGCGCGGCGATGTGGGTGCCGTCTCTGACGCTACGCCGTCGCAAGCCCTCGCCATGCTGCAAAAGTTGTGTCATGACTTGTTGGCACTGCGCACCGGCGGCGAGCCCCGTTTTTTCATGGCCGCTGATTTGCCAGCGGCAGGCACTATCGGGTCACTCACCCAATGGTCCAAAGACTTGATGGATGCCGCGCGCACCGCAGAACACCCCTACAACGCCGGTTTGATGTTTGAGGCCCTGGTAGCC
>JBPCSU010000245.1:0-26057 GCA_051006815.1 Limnohabitans sp. | reverse complement strand
TGGCGCTGCTCAACAATGAAGCCCGTCATCGCGGCGTGCCCAGTTGCGTGATGACGTTTGAACCCCATCCTCGCGACTTCTTCGCCGAGCAGCATAAAAAGCCCGAGCTCGCCCCCGCCCGCATTGCCACGCTGCGCGACAAGCTCAACGAGCTCGCGGCCTGCGGGGTCGATCAATGTGTGGTGCTGCCGTTTGACCAAGCCTTTGCCTCGCAACAACCGCAGGCCTTTATTGACGAGGTGTTGGTCCAAGGCCTCGGCGTGAAGTATGTGTTGGTGGGCGATGACTTCCGCTTTGGGGCCAAACGCGCCGGCGATTACGCCATGCTCGACGCGGCCGGTGCGGTGCACGGCTTTGATGTGGCGCGCATGAACAGCTACGAGGTCAAAAATTTGCGTGTGTCCAGCTCAGCCGTGCGCGAGGCCATGGGCCGTGGCGCGATGCACGAGGTGGCGCAGTTGCTGGGCCGCCCTTACGCCATCTCCGGCCATGTGGTGCACGGACGCAAACTGGGGCGCGAACTGAACTGCCGCACCCTCAATCTGCGCTTCAGCCACTGGAAGCCCGCCGCCAGCGGCATCTTTGTGGTGCAGGTCCATGGACTGACCGCGCAGCCCTTGGCCGGTGTGGCCAATTTGGGCATCCGCCCCTCGCTTGACCCCCACGATGTGAACGGGGGCCGCGTGCTGTTGGAAACCCATTGCCTCGACTGGCCCGCCAGCCTTGGCGCCGAGGGGGGCTACGGTAAAATCATCCGCGTGGAACTGCTGCACAAATTACACGACGAGCTGAAGTACGACGGTCTGGACGCCTTGATGAAGGGCATTCACCAAGACTGCGACGACGCACGCGCCTGGCTCGCCGCCCGAATTTGACGGGGCGTGCAGCCCCGCTTGCTGCACATGGCCCCACACCCCCTGATTTGCCCGCCAAGGCTTGCCCATTGCTGAGCCTTTGCCCTCTCCTCTTTCAGCCTCCGACCGCCTTCGACCCGAGATCGCCATGACCGACAAAGCCACCGACTACCGCTCCACCCTCAACATGATGGACACCCCGTTCCCCATGCGCGGGGACTTGCCCAAACGCGAACCCGCCTGGGCCAAGCAATGGAACGAACAAGGCTTGTACAAAAAGCTGCGCGTGGCACGCCAAGGCGCCCCGCTGTTTGTGTTGCACGACGGCCCGCCTTACGCCAACGGCAAGCTGCACATCGGCCACGCGCTGAACAAAGTACTCAAAGACATGATCGTCAAGTCCAAGCAACTGGGCGGGTTTGATGCGCAATACATCCCTGGCTGGGACTGCCACGGCTTGCCCATCGAAAACGAGATCGAAAAACTACACGGCCGCAAACTCAGCCGCGACGACATGCAGGCCAAGAGCCGCGCCTTCGCCACCGAGCAAATCGACCAACAACGCGAAGACTTCAAACGCCTCGGCGTCTTGGGCGACTGGGAGCGCCCCTACCGCACCATGGACCCCGCCAACGAAGCGGGCCAACTGCGCGCCTTCAAACGCGTGATGGAGCGTGGCTTTGTCTACCGTGGTTTGAAGCCCGTGTACTGGTGTTTCGACTGCGGCTCCTCACTCGCCGAGTTTGAAATTGAATACGCCGACAAAAAGAGCGACACGCTGGATGTGGCCTTCTTGTGCGCACAGCCCGAGAAGCTGGCTGCCGCGTTTGGTTTGCCCCAGCTCGACAAAGAAGCCTTCGCCGTGATTTGGACCACCACCGCGTGGACCATCCCTGCCAACCAAGCGCTCAACATGCACCCCGACATCACCTACGCCTTGGTGGACACCGAGCGTGGTTTGTTCTTGTGCGCGGCTTCGTTGGTCGAGAAATGTTTGGAGCGTTGGAAGCTCGAAGGCAAGGTCGTTGCGACCGCCAAAGGCGACCAACTCGGCTTGATTGAATTCAACCACCCCCTCGCTCACGTGGATGCAGGCTACCAACGCACTGCCCCCGTGTTCTTGGCCGACTACGTGGGCGAAGCCGACGGCACAGGCATCGTGCACAGCGCACCAGCCTACGGCGTGGATGACTTCAACTCCTGCATGGCCAACGGCATGAAGTACACCGACATCTTGAACCCCGTGCAAGGCAACGGCGCGTATGCCGCGGACTTCCCGTTGTTCGGTGGCCAGCACATCTGGAAAGCTGTGCCCGTCATTCTTGAGGCTTTGCAAAACGCAGGCCGCTTGTTGGCCACACAAACCATCACCCACAGCTACCCGCATTGCTGGCGTCACAAAACGCCGGTCATCTACCGCGCGGCCGCACAGTGGTTCATCCGCATGGATGCGTTTGACAGCACCACCGAAAAAACCACGGGCAAGTTCATCACCGACAAGTCGGGCAAGTCGCTGCGCGAACTCGCGCTGAACGCGATTGACGAAACCCATTTCTACCCAGAAAACGGCCGCGCACGTTTGCGCGACATGATCGCCAACCGCCCCGACTGGTGCATCTCGCGCCAACGCAGCTGGGGCGTGCCAGTGCCGTTCTTCTTGCACAAAGACAGCGGCGAATTGCACCCACGCACCATGGCCATCATGGACCAAGCGGCCGACATCGTTGAAAAAGGCGGCATCGAAGCCTGGAGCCGCGTGACGGTGGAAGACATCCTCAACCAGCCCGGCGACGACGCCGCCAGCTACACCAAGAGCACCGACATCTTGGAGGTGTGGTTTGACTCGGGATCGACCTTCCAACACGTGCTGCGCGGCAGTCACAAAGACGCTTACGACCGCGCACCACACCATGATCAAGGACCAGAGGCCGACTTGTATTTGGAAGGCCACGACCAACACCGCGGCTCGTTCCACAGCTCGTTGTTGCTCGGCTGCGCTTTGTACGACCGCGCACCCTACAAAGGCCTGCTGACCCACGGCTTTGCCACCGACGGCCAAGGCCGCAAGATGAGCAAGAGCTTGGGCAACACGGTGGCGCCGCAAGAGGTGAGCGACAAGATGGGTGCCGAAATCGTGCGCTTGTGGGTCGCCTCCACCGACTACTCGGGCGACTTGAACATCGACGACAAGATCTTGGCCCGCGTGGTCGACGCCTATCGCCGCATCCGCAACACACTGCGTTTCTTGCTGGCCAACGTGAGCGACTTTGACCCCACCCAAGACGCCGTGGCGTTTGACGACTTGTTGGAAATCGACAAGTACGCGTTGTCACGCGCCGCGCAAGTGCAGGCCGACATCTTGAGCCACTTCGACAAGTACGAGTTCCACCCCGTGGTGTCAAAGCTGCAGCTGTATTGCTCGGAAGATTTGGGGGCGTTCTATTTGGACGTGCTCAAAGACCGCCTGTACACCACCGCACCCAAATCGCTCGCACGTCGCAGCGCACAAACGGCCTTGCACCAAATCACCCATGCCATGTTGCGTTGGATGGCCCCGTTCCTGAGCTTCACCGCTGAAGAAGCGTGGACCACATTTGGCACCTCTGAATCCATCTTCTTGGAAACCTTCACCGATCTGGGTGCGGTGAACACAGCGTTGATGGACAAGTGGCACACCGTGCAACAGGTGCGCGAAGTGGCCAACAAAGAAATCGAAAACAAACGCACCGAAGGTTTGGTGGGCGCGTCGCTGCAAGCCGAGTTGGTCATTCACTGCGACGACGCGACGCATGCCGCACTGGCTTCGTTGGGGGACGATTTGAAGTTTGTGTTCATCACCTCCAAGGTCGCGCTCGTCAAGGGCAGCGCCTTGTCGGTGGAAGTCAACGCCAGCGCCGCCACCAAATGCGAACGCTGTTGGCACTACAGCGACGATGTGGGCCACGACGCGGCACACCCCACGCTGTGCGGTCGTTGCAACAGCAACCTCTACGGCGACGGCGAAGTGCGTCACTGCGCTTAATCACTGCACTTAAGTCCATATGGCACGCCACACTTTTCTTCGCAACGCCCCGTCATTCTGGGTGTGGATCGGCGTCGCTGCGTTGGTGTTGCTGGCTGACCAGTTCACCAAGGTGTTGATCGTCGGCACCTACCAGTTGGGTGAGGGCTTTGCTGTCACCTCGTTTTTCAACATCGTGCGCGTGCACAACGAGGGCGCAGCGTTTTCGTTTCTTGCCACAGCAGGGGGCTGGCAGCGTTGGTTCTTCACAGGCTTAGGTGTGGTGGCCACCGCCGTGATGGTGTGGATGCTGAAACAACACGCCGGTCAACGGCTTTTTGGCTTTGCCATCGCCTGCATTTTGGGCGGTGCGATTGGCAATGTGATCGACCGTGTGCTGTATGGCTATGTGGTTGACTTTCTTGATTTCTATTACGCGGGCATTCACTTTCCTGCGTTCAATGTGGCCGACAGCGGCATCACCCTCGGTGCGATGAGCTTGATCTTGGACGAGGTCTTGCGCGTGCGTCAAGGACACTGACCATGCACACCCTCGCCCCCCATCCGATTGCCGTGAACGCGCTGACGCCCACCGTGCAGCAAAAAGGCTATGCCGTTCTGAGTGCCGACAGCGTGGCGCAATGGGCCGGTTGCCATCTGGCAGAGCTGCTGGCGTTGTCCCCCGATTGGGACCACATGCCGCCCGACAACTACCTCAAAGACGGTGGCCGCTACCGCCGACGTCGCCACAGCAGCTTTGTGTTTCACAACGAGACACTGACGCAAGTGCCCCACCGCGCACATTGGCAATCGCTGGACTACAACGCCTTGCACGGTGGCATGGAGCGTTGGTTTGAACCTATGCAAGCGCACACGGTAGCTGCTCCCGCATGGACGAAATTGCTCACGGCGTTCTCTCACACCGCCAGCGCCATTCGCGGCACAGCCAACGCCAAGTGGTGCATCGAAGCGCATCAGTTCCGCATTGACACCACCGACGGCATTGGTCGCCCCACCCCAGAGGGTGCACACCGTGACGGCGTAGATTTTGTGGCGGTGTTCATGCTCAACCGCGTGGGCATCAAAGGCGGCGAAACCCGTGTGTTTGACGCACACGGACCCCAAGGTGAACGCTTCACCTTGAGCGAGCCGTGGTCACTGATGCTGATGGACGATCTGCGCGTGATTCACGAAACCACCCCCATTCAACCGGTGGTCAACGGGGGCTATCGCGACACGCTGGTGCTCACCTGTCGCGCAGAGACGTTTCAAGACGCCGAACTCAGCGCCTGAAACTCCTGCACTACCCTCACAACGTGATGATGGTGCAGCCCGTGGTTTTGCGCGCTTCCAAGTCGCGGTGCGCTTGGGCGATGTCGGCCAGCGGATAGGTTTGGTCGATGTGAATCTTCACCTTGCCGCTGGTCACCGCTTCAAACAAATCGTCGGCCATGGCCTGTGTGCTTTCGCGTGTGACGATGTGGCTGAACAAAGTTTGGCGCGTCACATAGATCGAGCCCTTGGGGCCCAAGATGCCAGGCGAGAACGGATCGACCGGGCCCGAGGCATTGCCAAAGCTGGCCATCAAACCAAACGGTGCCAAGCAATCGAGTGACTTGTCCCAAGTGTCTTTGCCGACCGAGTCATAAACCACTTTCACGCCTTTTCCACCGGTGATGTCTTTCACACGGGCCAAGAAGTCTTCGGTGTTGTAGTTGATCACGTGAGCTGCCCCATTGGCTTTGGCCAACGCGCACTTGGCATCGCTGCCTGCGGTGCCGATCAACTGATAGCCCAAGGCCTTGGCCCATTGGCAAGCAATCAAGCCCACGCCACCGGCAGCCGCATGGAACAAGATGAAGTCACCCGCATGCAAGCCACCTTGGGGCAAGGTGCGCTTGAGCAAGTACTGCGCGGTCAAGCCTTTGAGCATCATGGCCGCGCCGGTTTCAAACGAAATCGCATCGGGCAATTTGCACACGCACTTGGCGGGCATCACGCGTTCTTCGCAATAGCTGCCAGGGGGTTGGCTGGCATAGGCCGCGCGGTCGCCGACCTTCAAGTGGGTCACACCTTCGCCCACGGCTTCGATGATGCCCGAGGCCTCCATGCCCAGTTGCAAGGGCATGGGCAGTTGGTACAAGCCACTGCGTTGGTACACATCGATGAAGTTCAAACCAATCGCTTTGTGGCGAATGCGAATTTCGCCAGGGCCAGGTTGACCCACGTTCACGTTGACGAGCTTGAGTTGTTCAGGGCCGCCGTGTTGTTCGATGATGACTGCTTGGGTCATGGGGTGATGCTCCAGAGAGAAGGGGTGAATTTTTAGGACGGTGAATCCTGCCATGAAATCAGTCACACGGGTGTCGCATGGGTTATTCGGCCTCGGGTAGAGTCCAGCGCTTATGTCTGTTGTTCCCCACACCTTGACGCCGCGCACTGCGGCGCTTTTATTGATCCCTCCTCTGTTGTGGGCCGGCAATGCCATCGTCGGCCGGCTGGTGCATGAACTCATCCCGCCGCTGACGCTGAACTTCTTGCGCTGGGTCTTGGCCTTTGGGTTGCTGCTGCCCCTCGCACACCAGGTGTTGCGGCTCAACAGCCCGCTGTGGCCCCACTGGAAGCGCTACGGTCTATTGGGCTTGCTGGGCGTTGGCTGTTACAACAGCTTGCAGTACTTGGCCTTGCAAACCTCCACGCCGATCAACGTGACCTTGGTGGCCTCCAGCACGCCGGTGTTCATCCTGGCCATGGGCGCGTTGTTTTTCAAACAAGTGGTGCGTAAGCGCCAAATCGCCGGCGCCTTGTTGTCTATCAGCGGCGTGCTGCTGGTGCTGTGCCGGGGAGATTGGCAAGCCTTGGCAAATGTGCACTTGGTGTTGGGCGATGTGTTTGTGCTCATCGCCACCGTGTGCTGGGCCTGGTACAGCTGGCTGCTGTCGCACACGCAAGAACCCGCTGACGTGCGCGGCAACTGGGCTTATTTTTTGATGGCGCAAATGGCCTTTGGCTTGGTCTGGTCGGGTGGCTTCACCGCCTTGGAGTGGTCAGGTGGCACTGGCTTGAGCGACGTGCACATCAGCTGGGGCTGGCCCTTGGTGGCCGCGCTGGTCTATGTGGCCGTGGGCCCTGCGTTGTTGGCTTACCGCTGCTGGGGTTTGGGCGTGCAACGCGTGGGCCCCAACATCGCCGGTTTTTTTGCCAACCTCACCCCCGTGTTTGCCGCCACGATGTCGGCCTTGGCCTTGGGCGAACTGCCACAGATCTACCACGTCGCCGCGTTTGTGATGATCATTGGCGGCATCGTGGTGTCGTCACGTCGATGAATTAAAACGTGCCGGGGTAAGCGCCACCATCGGTCAAGATGTTTTGACCGGTGATGTAGCCGGCTTGCGCTGAACACAAGAACGCACAGGTGTCGCCAAACTCTTGCGGCTGGCCAAAGCGTTGCGCCGGAATGGTTTTGCGACGGGTGTCGGCCACCGCGTCGATCGATTGACCGGTTTTTTCAGACGCACCTTTCATCGTGGCCTTGAGTCGATCGGTGTCATACGCGCCGGGCAAGAGGTTGTTGATGGTGACGTTGTTCGACACCAGTTGCGCCGAGCGCGCGACACCGGCCACAAAACCTGTCAAGCCGGAACGCGCGCCGTTGGACAAGCCCAAAATGTCAATCGGTGCCTTGACCGCGCCCGACGTGATGTTGACAATGCGGCCGAACTTGCGCGCCGCCATGCCGTCCACTGTGGCTTTGATCAACTCAATCGGCGTGAGCATGTTGGCATCCACCGCTTTGAGCCAGGCCTCGCGGTCCCAGTTGCGGAAATCACCGGGTGGTGGGCCACCTGCGTTGGTCACCACGATGTCAAAGTTTTTGCCGGGACCACCGGCCACCGACCACACCGCCTCACGCCCCTCTGGCGTGGTGATGTCCACCGCCACTGCCAAGATGGTGGTGCCCAGCTTGCGCAGCTCGACCGCAGCGGCTTCCAGCGCTTCGGCGCCACGCGCCACGATGACCACGTTGGCCCCCTCACGCGCCAACGATTGCGCACAACCGAAGCCCAAGCCTTTGCTGGCGCCACCGACCAAAGCCCATTTACCTTTGATTCCTAAATCCATCACTTCGCTCCAATTTTCGAAACAAGAAACACACCGCCCACCACCAACAAGGTGCCCGCGCCAATCCACGCGTTCAGCGGTTCGTCCAACAGCAACACCCCAAGGGTGATGGTGGACATGGGACCGATCATGCCAGTTTGCGCCGTCAGCGCTGCGCCAATGCGCTCAATGGCCATCATCACCATAAGGACAGGCGCCACCGTGCAAGCCACGGCGTTCAACACCGCCAGCCACACCACTTCCACCGGCACCACCGCGGCCGACAGCGGGCGCAACACCACAAATTGCGCCACGCAACATACGCACGCCACGCTGGTGGCCCAACCGACCAAACGCAAGGAACCAATGCGTTGCACCAGCTGCCCGCTGTAAAGCAAATACACGGCATAGCTCACCGCACTGGCCAATACCAAAGAACCGCCCAGGGCCACATCGGTGCCGGCAAACGACAGCTCGTGTGAGAACACCAGCAGCACCCCGCTGTAGCTGACCGCCATGGCCAGCATGCGCACGGGATGAATTGGTTTTTTATAAAACAGCCAGCCCAGCAACACCACCAGTGTCGGGTTAAGGTACAGGATGAGTCGCTCCAAACTGGCCGTGATGTATTGCAAACCCAAAAAATCCAGGTAGCTCGACAGGTAGTAACCCACAAAACCAAGCCCCACGATGTCGATCACATCACGGCGTGTCAAAGGGTTCTCACGCGCAATGGCTTGACGCTCAGCCCACACGCCCATGGCCACGAAGAACGGCAACGCCAACAACATGCGGTACATGATGACCGTGACCGCATCCACACCATACAGATACGACAGCTTGACGATGATGGCTTTGCCGCTGAACGCAATCGCCCCGAAGGCGGCCAGCAAAAGACCCGACAACGCCGGACGTGAGGAATGGGGCATGAAAAAAAGAGGCGTTTTCAGTGGAGAAAACCCGAGTTTATGTGAGGCCATGCCACAGACTTGTCACCAACGCTCGGTACCATTGGCACATGTCGTCCCTCGAACTCACCCTGCTGTATTTGTGCGCTGCCGTGATCAGCGTGGTGGCGTGTCGGCTGTTGCATTTGCCTGCCATGCTGGGTTACTTGTTTGCCGGCGTGGTGATTGGTCCCAATGCGTTGGCCTTGGCCAAAGACTCGGTGGCCATTGAACACCTGGCCGAGTTTGGCGTGGTGTTTTTGATGTTCGTGATTGGCCTGGAATTCAACCTGCCCAAGCTCATGCGCATGCGCAAACTGGTGTTTGGACTGGGGTTGGGGCAAGTGGTGTTCACCTTGCTGGGGGCTTTGGCGCTCAACCTCGCCGTGGGCTTTGCACTGAAAGAGCTCGGCTACATCTGGCGCCTGAGCTGGCAAGCGGCACTCGCCTTAGGCGCCGCCTTGGCCATGTCGAGCACGGCGATTGTGGTCAAGCTCATGGCCGATCGCGTGGAGCTGGAGTCGCCGCACGGCCAACGTGTGATGGGCGTGTTGTTGTTCCAAGATTTGGCGGTGGTGCCGCTGCTGGTGTTGATTCCTGCGTTGGCCGACATGGGCGAACACAACCTGTGGAAAGTGCTGTCCATCGCCATGCTCAAAGCCACGCTGTTGGTGGGCTTGTTGCTGTGGGGCGGGCAACGCGCCATGCGTGCGTGGCTGCACTTGGTGGCGCGCCGCAAGAGCGATGAGCTGTTCATGCTCAACCTGCTGCTCATGACCTTGGGGCTTGCTTGGCTCACCGAATTGGCAGGCTTGTCCTTGGCCATGGGGGCGTTTTTGGCCGGCATGTTGATTGCCGAAACCGATTTCAAACACAAAGTGGAAGAAGACATTCGTCCTTTCCACGACGTGCTGCTGGGCCTGTTCTTCATCACCATCGGCATGAAGCTCGATTGGGAAGTCTTGATCGACAGCTGGGCCTGGGTGTTGTTGCTGTCTCTCGTGCCGCTGTTTTTGAAAGCGGCCTTGGTGTTTGTGTTGGCTCGCCTCACCGGCGCGCCTGCGGGGGTGAGCCTGCGCACGGCGTTGTATTTGGCCCAAGCCGGCGAATTCGGTTTTGTGCTGTTGTCACTCGGTTTGCAAAACGCGCTCATCCCGACTGCGTGGATGAGCCCCATCTTGGCGGCCATGGTGCTGTCAATGATCGCCACGCCGTTTTTGGTGATGAACGCCGACCGCATCGTGAACCGTTTCATCAGCACCGATTGGTTGTTGCAGTCATTGGCCATCACGGGCATGGCTCAACGATCGCTCGAGATCGAAAACCATGTGATCGTCTGTGGCTACGGGCGCAGCGGCCACAACTTGGTGGACTTGTTGAAGCTCGAAGACATTCCCTACGTCGCCCTCGACTCGGACCCTGAAAAAGTACAAATGGGCCGCGACGAAGGCCACCATGTGGAGCTCGGCGATGCCACGCGTTTTGCCAGCCTCATGTCGGCCGGCTTGGTGCGTGCCGCAGCCGTGGCCGTGACCTACCCCGACTTGCCCTCTGCGATGAAGGTGTTGGCTTGGGTGAAAGAACACGCACCGCACGTCCCCGTGATTGTGCGCACCCACGACGACGAGCACCTCGAAGACCTACGCGCCGCCGGCGCGGCCGAAGTGGTGCCCGAAGTGATTGAAGGCAGCCTGAAGCTGGCCAGCCAAACCTTGGCGCACATTGGCATTCCGCTGAAGCGTGTGATTCGTTTGGTGCAAGGCCAACGGATGACGCGCTACGCCTTGATGCGCGATGCGCTGAAACACAAAGAAGGTTTGGGCGACAACCCGTCGCACTGAGTCAACGACAGCGTTCAGTGCGGGGCGGCTTGCGCCAAGAAGTCACGCCACACCCCCAGCAGCGCTTTCACCTCGACCAAGCTGAATCGGCCTTCGGGCAAGTTCCACCAGGCCGTGTCATCTGGGCCGACATGGCTGGAATTGAACTGAACACCGCTGAGCTTGAAGTCCACGCAAAACAAATCACCATCGGCAAACCACTCGGTGTGTGTGTGGTTTTCAAGTTGCGCGATGGCGTGCAACACTGCATCGCAACGCGACACCTCTGACACATCGCTGGTAAGCCAACTACAAACAAACCGATTCATCGGGTGCAAGGCCACTGCCTCGGCATGGCCAGGCTCACGCCATTCACACGCGGGGTAACGCACCGCAGAAGCCTGTGAACCTGGCACAGGCTTCTGCGTGCGATAGAAACAATGGAATTCGCGCATGGGTGGGATGACCTTACACACTCAGTGACGCTTGCTGTACACGGGGTACGCCGTCACGCGTGGCGCGAGGTAGCCCTCGACGCGCACGCCGCTGGGTGTCAAGGCGCTCCACTTGTCACCCCGAATGGTTTTGGTCGGGCTGTTCCATGCCGCGTTGACTTCGCTCACCACTTGCTCGGCGGTCCAATGCTTGGGGAACATGGTGTTGGGCATGGGCGTACCGTTGCGGTCGGTTTTGGTCAGCCATTGGCCTGGGTGCTGTGGGTCTGCCATTTGCACCTGTGCGCGGTACACACCACTCGCATCGGGGGCTGACTCGGTCCCGTCGATCACGCGCACATCGCCATGGAGCAAGGTGTGACCCCCAGTGGGCTCGCCTGTGTGGCGCTTGTAGTCGGCACCGAGGATGTGTTTGAAATCAATCGGCGAATCACTGACGGACAATGCGCTGTCAACCTGCTGAGTTGCCGCGACAGGCTGTGCCACCTGCGCGGCGGGCGCTGGCTTGCGCGATGCTGGGTCATCGACTCGGTGTGGGGCTTGGTACGAAAAAAACGCGGACAGTGCAACGACTGCCAACGCCAACAGCAAACGACTCAACTTATTCACCCATCACCTCGCCTTCACGTCGTGGGTCAGCACCGCTGACCCACACAGCGTTTCCATTCACATGACGTCGCACCACGGCTTGTATGCCACTGGTCAAGGCTTGCTCGCGGACCTCGTGGCCTCGTTCACGCAAAGCTGACAGCGTGGTCGGCGCAAAACGCCCGGCCTCGAGCACCAGCGGGCCTCCCACCGTGCCAAAGTTGGGCAATGCCAGCGCTTGCTGCGGCCCCATGCCCCAATCCAACATGCCATACAGCGCCTTCGCGGTGAAGTGAATGATCATCGCCCCACCCGGGCTGCCCACACTCATCACCAGTTGGCCGGTGGCCTTGTCAAACACCAACGTGGGCGACATGGATGAACGTGGCCGCTTGTTGGGTTGCACCCGATTGGCGATGCGCCGACCTTGCGCATCGCGTGGCAGAAAACTGAAGTCCGTCAACTCGTTGTTCAGCAAAAAACCTTTCACCATTTGACGTGAGCCAAATGCATCTTCAATGGTGGTGGTCATGGCCAAGGCATTGCCTTGCGCATCGACGATGCTGATGTGTGAGGTGCCATATTCGGCTTGCGCCGCCATCGGCGCCCAGCTGCTGCGTTCAGCACGCACAGGAACGCCGGGTGCGACCACCGCCTGTGCCGTGGGACGAATCAGTTTGGCGCGCTCACGCAAATACGCTGGCGCCAACAAGCTCAGCCAGTTACCGCCAGGACCAGACACAAAGTCGGGATCGGCCACATACAGCGCGCGATCGGCAAATGCCAAACGTGCAGCCTCGGCATACAAATGCAACCAACGTGGGTCTAACACGCCATCTGTGCCGGTGGTCGATCCCGCCAACAACGAGGCGGGCGTGTGCTGCAACAAGCCCATGAGCTGCCCGATGGCAATCGCCCCGGAGCTGGGTGGGGGGAAGCCACAAATACGGTACACGCGGGCCATGGCCGCATGGTCAAAGCACAGCGGCGCACGTACCTTGGCTTGGTAGTTGGCCAAATCGCTCAGCGCCAACACACCTGGGTTGCTGGGGTGCTTCTGCACTTTGCGCACCATGGCCTCGGCAATGTCCCCGTTGTAAAAAGCATCCACACCCTCGCGTGCGATGCGTTGCAACACCGCTGCCAACTCGGGGTTGCGCAACACATGTCCCGCCGGATGGGGCTCACCATGGCGTTGGTAAAAGTAAGCCCGCGCCGTTGGGTCTGAACGCAAATGGGCATCGGCTTTGAGCTGTGCATGCAAACGTGCGCTGACAGGAAAACCCTGGGTAGCCAATTGAATGGCCGGTTCAAACAAGCGTGGCCAAGGCAGCTTGCCGTGTTGCGCATGGGCTTGCGCCAGCATGCGCCACACACCGGGCGTGCCCACCGAACGGCCGCCCACCACCGCCTCGTGAAACGCCAACGGTTTGCCCTCTGCGTTGAGCAACATGTCTTCCGTGGCCGCAGCAGGGGCCGTCTCGCGACCATCAAAGGCTTGCACCTTCGGCCTGCCATCCGCCCCCGTGGCACTGTGCAACAAGAAGGCGCCCCCGCCCAAGCCACTGGATTGCGGCTCGACCAAGCCCAACACCATTTGCACCGCAATGGCGGCATCGACCGCAGCGCCCCCCGCTTTGAGCACCTCAACGCCCGCACGCGTGGCCAGTGGATTGGCGGTGGCCACGGCCAACTTGTGTGTCACCACCTCGGGTTTGGGTTGAAAGCCGGTGGCGATTTCCGGCTGCAACGGCGTGGCACTTGTTGCGGCAGAAGAGGCAGGGGCTGTCGGGTTGGCGCTACAAGCGCTCAACACGGTCAACACGGCGAGCGCCCATGGCAGAAGCATCCGCACGATTAAAAACCCGCCGCCAAGCCGTCGCGGCGTGCATCGCTGGCCACCACATAGCCTTCGACCTTGGGGTCGCCCACGCGCCAAATGAATTGACCGGCACCGAAGTCTTGGTAACTGTCGTTGATGACCCCCACCTGGTGCCCGCGCGCTTGCAAGCCCTGCGCGGTGTCGGCGTTGAGCGAGGCTTCGACGTTGATCTCCAGGCCTGCGTTGTAACGCCAACGTGGCGCATCGCACGCCGCCTGTGGGTTTTGGCCGTAGTCGAGCATGCGCACCAAGGTTTGCATGTGGCCTTGCGGCTGCATGTTGGCGCCCATCACGCCATAGCTCATCACCGGTTGACCGTCCTTGCTGAGGAACGCGGGAATGATGGTGTGGAACGGACGTTTGCCTGGGGCCACCAGATTGGCAGGGTTCAAGCCTTGGGCATTCAAGCTAAAGCCATGGCCACGGTTTTGCAAGCTGATGCCAAACGTGGGCTCGACGCAACCCGACCCAAAGCCCATGTAGTTGCTTTGAATGAAGCTGACCATCATGCCGTTTTCATCGGCCGTGCTAAGGTAAATCGTGCCGCCTTTCACAGGGTTGCCCGCGCCAAAGTTTTGCGCACGGCGCATGTCAATCAACTGCGCGCGTTGCTTCAAGTAGGCAGGATCGAGCATTTGTGCAGGCGTCACGTCCATCGCGCTGGGCTCAGCGACATAGCGGTAGACATCGGCAAAGGCGAGCTTCATGGCTTCGATTTGCAGATGCTGCGAATCCACGCCATCGACCTGCAAGCTGGCCATGTCAAAGTTTTCCAAAATACCCAGCGCAATCAGCGCCGCAATGCCTTGGCCGTTGGGTGGAATTTCGTGCAGGGTGTAGCCCCGGTAGTTTTGTGCAATCGGCGTCACCCACTCGGCCTTGTAATTGGCAAAGTCACGCGCAGTGAGGCTGCCACCGTGTTCCGCTGAAAAACGTTCGATCGCTTGGGCAATCTCGCCGCCATAAAACGCTTGGCCTTTGGTTTTTGCGATGGCTCGCAAACCTTGTGCTGCCGCAGGAAATTTGAACAACTCACCGACGTTGGGGGCACGCCCCCAAGGCAAAAAGTTGTCTGCAAAACCAGGTTGGTTGCGCAGCTCGGGCGTGGCAGCCGCCCACTTTTGTTGCACCACCACGGGCAGCAAATAGCCACGTTCGGCAATCTCGATCGCGGGTTGCAGCAGGTCTTCGAAAGGCAGTTTGCCAAAGCGTTCACTCAGCGCCACCCACGACGCCACGGCGCCGGGCACGGTGACCGAATCAATGCCGCGCTTGGGCGGTGTGGCGGCATCGTCGCCGTATTTGCGGTGGAAGTATTCAGGCGTCCACGCTTGCGGTGCGGTGCCCGAGGCATTCAAGCCGTGCAACTGTTGGCCGTCCCACAAAATACAAAAGGCATCCGAGCCCAAGCCACAACTCACAGGCTCGGTCAAGGTGATGGCTGCGGCAGCCGCAATGGCGGCATCCACCGCATTGCCGCCTTGCCACAGCATGCGCAAACCCGCTTGCGCGGCCAACGGGTGGGAGGTGGACACCACGTTGCATGCAAACACGGGCAAGCGTGTGGAGGTGTAAGGATTGGAAAAATTGAAATTCATTTTTTGAAAACCTTGTTGTGCAAACGGCGCATTGACCACCACACGATCAACCCGACGAAAGGCAATGCGCAGGCCGCGGTGACATCGGACGAAAACGGCCAACCCAATTTCTCAGCCCCTTTGGCCAAGTAACTCACCAGCCCCGTGAAGTAATACGTGATGGCAGCCACCGACAAACCTTCGACCGTCGATTGCAACTTGAGCTGCAAGTCTTGACGTTGGTTCATGGTGGTCAGCAGTTGTTGGCTGCTTTGTTGTTGCTCGAAATCCACCCGCGTGCGCAACAAATTGCTCATGCGCGAAACGCGCTCTGACAAGGCGTTTTGTCGACGCGCGGCCCAATCGCAGGTGCTGCGCGCGGGCGACAAACGACGTTCCATGAATTCGGCAATGGTTTGCATGCCTGGCATGCGCGATTCGGCGATGTCGCGAATACGCCGGTCCACCAACTCAAAGTAAGCGCGGGTCGCCGAGAAGCGCGAATGCGTGGCCGCGTACTGTCCTTCCACCTCACCGGCCAAGCGGGTCAGGCGGTCGAGCAGGCCCGCTTCGTCTGCACGTTCGGCATGGCGAATGGCGTTGGCCAGTGCGGCCAGTTCACGCTCGGCATCGGCCAAGACCTGCGAGGCGTCACGCGCAGCAGGCACCCCCAACAAAGCGGCCATGCGGTAGGTTTCAATCTCCAACAGCTGTTGCACCAGCCGACCTTGGCGGCGCGGCGTGAGCGAGCCCGTCAGCAGCACCATGCGCGAGTACCCATCGGGATGCAACTGAAAGTCGGTGTAGACCTCGCCATGGCCTTCGGCCACCGTGGAGGCCACCAAGGTGTCGTCGCGCAACACCTGTGGCAATTGGTCGTGGATATCGGGCATGGCCGAAGTCAGCAGCCACACATGCAGGCGTGTCAAACACGCGCCCGGCAATTGCGACAACCATGCATGCGGCACGCCTTGCAGTGCGGTGACGGGATCTGGTTGCGCAAACACCTGTGCGTCCACCGCACGCATGAAGGTCCACGACACAAACTCGGTGTGCAACTCCCAACGCAAGCGAAACGCCCCCAAGTCCACCCGTACGTGGTTGGTCAAGGCATCGGGGGCAGGCAAATGGTGGTCACGCATCAGCTGCGCCAAATGCGCACGGCTGGCTTGGGCAACCTCGCGGTTGCCCCACATCACCACACGCGTGATGGCCATGGGCGCTTGCATGGGCTCAGGCGGACGTGCATGCACCTCGTTGTGCAACGCCAGTCGTTGGGGATGGTCCATGTCAGCGGCCTTTCAAAGAGTACGGATGCAAATATAAAGGAGCACCCAGCGGCGTACCAATAGAAACGGCACCCAAAGGTGCCGTTATCTAAGTCAAAACAGAATGAACTGAATTACTCTTCCACAAACGCTTCTTCGCGCTTGGACTTGATGGACGGCAACAGCACGATCACCAAGAGCATCGCAGCGGCGGCCAACAAACCAGCCGACAGAGGACGGGTACCAAACACGGTCCAGTCACCACGTGACAGCAACAGCGCACGGCGCAAGTTCTCTTCCATCATCGGGCCCAAGATGAAGCCTAGCAGCAAAGGCGCTGGCTCGACACCCAACTTCATGAAGATGTAACCGATCAAACCAAAGCCCGCCACCATCCAGATGTCAAAGGTGTTGTTGTTGGTCGAGTACACACCGATCGCACAGAACAGCACGATGGCGGGGAACAAGAAGCGGTAAGGCACCGACAACAGCTTGATCCACATGCCGATCAACGGCAGGTTCAAGATCACGAGCATCAAGTTACCAATCCACATCGAGGCAATCAGACCCCAGAACAATTCGGGGTTGCTGGTCATCACTTGTGGTCCGGGTTGGATGTTGTGAATGGTCATCGCACCCACCATCAGCGCCATCACGGCGTTGGGGGGAATACCCAAGGTCAGCAAGGGGATGAACGATGTTTGCGCACCGGCGTTGTTGGCCGATTCAGGCGCTGCCACACCGCGGATGTTGCCTTGACCGAAAGGCACTTCGCCGGGACGCAGCTTGGTTTTCTTCTCGATGGTGTACGCCGCAAACGCAGCCAACAAGGCACCGCCACCGGGCAACACGCCCAGCACCGAGCCCAACGAGGTGCCACGAATGACTGCAGGCAACATGTTCTTGAAGTCTTCCTTGGTGGGGAACAAACCTTCCACCTTGGCCGTGAACACTTCGCGTTCGTGCTCGGGTTGCGACAAGTTCGAAATGATTTCGCCGTAACCAAACACGCCCATCGCCACCACCACAAAGCCCACACCGTCGGTGAGTTCAGGGATGTCAAAGCTGAAACGCGCCACGCCCGAGTTGACGTCGGTACCGATCAAGCCCATCAACAGGCCCAACACGATCATGGCGATCGCTTTGAGCAACGAGCCCGAAGCCAACACCACCGCACCGACGAGACCCAAGATCATGAGCGAGAAGTATTCGGCAGGGCCAAACTTGAACGCGAGTTCAGTCAAAGGAGGCGCGAAGGCCGCCAAGATCAAGGTGCCCACAGAACCCGCAAAGAACGAGCCCAAACCAGCCGCAGCCAACGCAGGGCCCGCACGGCCTTTGCGCGCCATTTGGTAACCGTCGATGGTGGTCACCACCGAAGACGATTCACCTGGCAAGTTCACCAAGATGGCTGTGGTGGAACCACCGTACTGCGCACCGTAGTAAATACCGGCCAACATGATCAGCGCCGACACCGGAGGCAACGCGTACGTGGCGGGCAACAACATGGCGATGGTGGCCACAGGGCCAATGCCTGGCAACACGCCAATCAGCGTGCCCAAGATACAACCGATCAATGCGTACAGCAGGTTGATGGGCGTGAAGGCCACGCCAAAACCCAATGAGAGGTTTGCAATCAAATCCATTTTTTATTTCTCCTGGCTCAACCGGCAATGAAGGTGGGCCACACAGGCATCTGCAATTTCAGCAGGACGATGAAAGCCAAGTAACTGCCCACCGACAAGATGGTGGCCAAGATGAGCACGTCTTTCAACACAAACGCGTCACCGGCTTTGCTGGCAATCAACACCAAGGCGTAGATCGCAGCGATCAAGCCCATCGGAGGAATGCCAAAGCTGGGCAAGCCTGCGAGCAAGATGCCAAACACAATGTTGGCGCCCAAGATGAAAACGATCGGTTTCCAAGCGAACTTGCCAATCGGCTCGCCGTCTTCGGTGTGCTCGACCAACGAGTAGAAGGTGATGAAGGCACCCAACACAGCCAAGAAAATACCCAACAACATGGGGAAGTAGCCAGGGCCCATGCGCGCGCCGGTCCCGATGGTGTAGTTGGTGGCTCCCCACGCAAAACCGCCGCCGACCAATGTGAACATCAGGCCGGAGAAAAAGTCTTTTTGACTTTTGATCATTTGTTCTCCTCTATCCAAAGCAAAGATGCGCTGAATTATGGAGTTCCAGGGGGCGTTCTCCGGATGTGGGTTCCACCTATTTTTGACAGGACAGAAATCAGGGGTAAACCCTTAACCCATCAGTCTTTCAAAGGCTTGAACACCCGCAACCATTTGGTGGCGGGGAGTGGCCAACGTGCTTGAATGGCCTCCGCGCGCGCCATCAGTTCGGCGCGTTTGGGATGACGCGGCGTGCGCTGCGCCAACACCACGGTGTTGCCTTCGCGTGTGGGTTTGAACGCCCACAGGGCGTCGGCGCCAAAGGCCGCGGCCATCTTGTCAACGCTCTGCGCAAAACTCGAACTGCGGCCAAACAAGTTGACCGTCATGCAGCCGTCGTCGGTCAACAACTGTCGGCAATCGGCATAAAACTCGGCGCTGTCGAGCACGGGTGATGCAGCTTCGTGGTCATACAAATCCACTTGCAAGGCGTCGATCTGGCCACGCCAATGGTCGTGCCGGGCTACCTCGGCCG
This sequence comes from Limnohabitans sp., assembly GCA_051006815.1. GTDB lineage: Bacteria > Pseudomonadota > Gammaproteobacteria > Burkholderiales > Burkholderiaceae_C > Limnohabitans. The sequence goes on along the minus strand of JBPCSU010000245.1, from coordinate 6,901 downwards.
CATCGCCCAACACCACTTGCAACTTGGCGCTGTCGGCAGGCAGCTTGAACCACAAGCGACACGCGGCCACCACCTGTGGATTCAATTCAATCGCGGTGGTTTTCATGCGCAGGTGTTTGAACGAGAACTTCGTCAGCGCCGCTGCCCCCAAGCCCAGTTGCATGGCGTGCAGCTTGCTCACCTGATCGGGCTCGACAAACAGCAACCACGCCATCATGCGTTGCACGTACTCCAGGTCGATGTCAAACGGTTTCTCGATGTTCATCGAGCCTTGCACCCACGGCGTGCCGAGGTGCAGGTAGCGGGTGTCGCCGTAGTCAGAAAAATTGACTTCGGGCAGTTGGATTTTTTTCTTGCTTGCCATGGGTGGGTTGTGTCTTTATTCCGCCATGCCTTCGACCACAAAGCGCACGCGCTTGTTGCCTTGCCACTCGTCTGCCTCTAAGCGAAATGCCAAATGGGCCGTGGCAGGCAGTGGGTCAACACGGCCAAACCAAATGCCATCCACGGGCTGTCCGTGGTGGCGCAGTTTGAGCGCCAAATGTTTGTCACCCACCAAGCGTTGCCCCACCACCTCGACCGGTTCGCTGAAGGTGGGTGGCGCAAAGCCTTGGCCCCACACCTCGCGTGCCAAGGTGTCGGCCAACTCGGGGCGACGGTATTCGGGCGGCAAGGGGCCGTCGGTTTCTAAGCGACGTTGCAAGGTGGCTTCATCCAACCACTCTTGCGCCACTTGTTGCAAGGCTTCTTCAAAAGTGGCCAGGTTGTCTTCTTCCAAAGTGCAACCCGCCGCCATGGCGTGACCCCCAAAACGCAGCAACACACCGGGGTGACGCTTAGCCACCAAGTCGAGTGCATCGCGCAAATGGAAACCGGGAATGGAACGGCCCGAGCCCTTGAGCTCATGCCCCTTGCCTTCGGCTTGACTCGGCGCAAACACAAACGTGGGGCGGTGGTGCAAGTCTTTCAACTTGGCGGCCACGATGCCCACCACGCCTTCGTGGAAATCGGGGTCGAACACACACAGCGCTGAAGGCGGATCCTCCTCGGGGTCAAACATGTCTTGCGCAAGTTCCAAGGCTTGTGCGCGCATGTCGCCTTCTATCTCACGGCGATCTCGGTTGATGCGGTCAAGCTGCGCGGCCAACTCGGTGGCGTGTCCCACATCGTCGGTGAGCAAGCATTCGATGCCCAAAGTCATGTCCGACAAACGGCCCGCCGCATTGATGCGCGGCCCCAGTGCAAAACCAAAATCTTGCGAAGTGCATTTTTCACTCTGCCGCCCTGCAGCTGCGAACAGGGCCTGCATCCCGGGTGGCATTTGTCCTTTGCGTACACGGGCTAACCCTTGGGCGACCAAGCGGCGGTTGTTGGCATCGAGCTTGACCACATCAGCCACCGTGCCGAGCGCCACGAGGGGCAACAAGGTGTCTAGCTTGGGCTGCTGTTCTGCCGTGAACACACCGCGTTGGCGCAGCTCCGCGCGCAGCGCTAACAACACATAAAACATGACGCCCACACCCGCGAGCGATTTGCTTTCAAACGTGCAACCCGGTTGGTTCGGGTTGACGATGGCCGAGGCGTCGGGCAACACCGCAGCGGGCAAGTGGTGGTCGGTGACCAGCACCTGCAAACCCAGTTCACGTGCACGCGCCACGCCGTCGACGCTGGCAATGCCGTTGTCCACGGTGATCAGCACATCGGCGCCGCTGGCTTTCACACGCTCGGCAATCGGTGGGGTCAGGCCATAGCCGTCGACCACACGGTCGGGCACGATGTAGCGCACCTGGCGCGCACCCAGCAAACGCAGGCCGCGCACGGCCACAGCACAGGCAGTGGCGCCATCGCAGTCGTAGTCGGCCACGACACACAGTGGTTGGTTGGCAGCAATCGCATCTGCCAGCAACGCAGCCGCTGCGTCAATGCCTTTCAGTCCTGCCGGTGGCAACAGTTGCGCGAGTGAGGCATCCAAGGTGGCGGCGTCTTGCACGCCACGCGCGGCGTACAAACGCGCCAACAACGGATGCACGCCAGATTGTTCGAGCGCCCAAATGCTGCGCGGCGGCTGATCGCGTGGAATGAATTGCATGGATTTACTCTTTCAGCGGCGCCACGGCCAACACAGTGTCTAAAGAAGTCGGTGCGACGTATGCACGCAAGCGTTGCCACCAAGACGGAGGGGCGCTGTCATACACATGGAATTCATGTTCGCCACACAACACCACACGCACCGACTCACCCGCAGTCACGCGCGCCAGCAATGGCGCGAAGACTTCGGCATCGACCTGTTGCCACGCTTCTACCCAACCGATGAAGTCTTGTTGCAAGGCGCTGTGGCGCAAGGTGTTCACCCACGCGGGCGCGATGTGCGCAGGCTGCGTTGGCAATTCACCCGTGCCATGCACCCAGAACGAGTTGATGGTCAATGCCCGTCCCTCATTCACTGGGTGGGTGTAAAGCAACATTTGCATTTCGTTTTGCAAACGCCGCAGCAACTTGGCGGCGGGGCTCAGGTCTGATGCAGCCGTGTGTCCGCCCACCAACCACGGGTCAATGTTGCGGCCCATCACGCGGTCCACCGACGCAGTGGGCAAGCCCACCAGCAACGGCGATTGCGCCAGCCATTGCCCCGCTTGGTGGCGGTGCAAGGCAATGCCGTCTTCGGCAAAAAAACCGCGCATCGTGTCGAACAAGGCCGCATCGGTGGCGTCGTCGATCTGCAACTGCGCGGGGTCGCCCAAGGTCACTTGGCCGTTGCTGACATGCCAGTTGCACAGCGTGATGAAGGCCCAGCCCGCGCCCGACAGTCCTTGCTGGGCGGCGGCCATTGCCGCCCAAGGCACACAGCCGTCAGGCACCGACCACCCCACGGCTTGCGCCCAGGCGCGCTCATGTGGCAGCGACAGCGCGGCCAACAGCGGCTCGTTCACCACCTCCACATCGACCGCCACGCGTTGGGCTTGCGCCAACCATGCACGCAGATTTGGCAGCTCGGCTTGGGCCAACACCGAAGCCTCGGGGCCATGGGCGGTCCAGAGCGAAAAAGGGATCAACACAGAAGTCATCACTCGATTGTCCGTGATGCGGCATGCCCCGCTGCACGCACCCCGTGTGGCTACGGGATAATCACGGCCACATGCAAGGCCCCCACTCCCAACTTCCCTACGAACTGCTGATCGGCTGGCGTTACACGCGCGCAGGCCGTGTGGCGGGGCGCAATGGGTTTATCTCGTTCATCTCGGGCGTGTCCATGCTGGGCATTGCCTTGGGCGTGGCCGCCCTGATCATTGTGTTGAGCGTGATGAACGGGTTTCAAAAAGAAGTGCGCGACCGCATGTTGGCCGTGGTGTCTCACATTGAATTGGTCTCGCCGCAAGGCGAAGGCTTTGCCGATGTCACCGCACTGATGGCCCAAGCCAAGCAACACCCCGAGGTGGTGGCCGCCGCGCCTTACGTGGCACAACAAGCCTTGATGGCGCGAGGCGAAGACATGCGCGGCGCGCTGGTACGCGGCATTGAGCCCGAGCCTGAAACACAGGTGAGCGACTTCACCTTGCAAATCCCTCCCGAGATTCGTGCCACCTTGCAAGCTGGCAGTTTCAATGTGGTGCTTGGGGGTGAGCTGGCTGTGTCGATGGGCGTGCGTGTGGGCGACGTCATCACCTTGGTGGCCCCGGGTGGCCAAGTGACGCCCGCCGGCGTGATGCCCCGTTTGAAACAACTGCATGTGGCCGGCATTTTTGACTCGGGCCACTACGAATACGATGCCTCCTTGGCGCTGCTGCACATCGACGATGCCCAACGTATTTTTAGGCTAGAAGCCCCCAGCGGCGTGCGCTTGAAAATCAAAGACAGCCAACAAGCGCGCCGCGTGGCCGCAGACTTGGCGATGCAACTCGGACCTGATGTGATCGTGCGCGACTGGACCCGCCAAAACCGCACCTGGTTTGCCGCGGTGCAGGTGGAGAAACGCATGATGTTCATCATCCTCACCTTGATCGTGGCAGTGGCGGCCTTCAACCTCGTCACCACCTTGGTGATGACGGTGACCGACAAACGCGCCGACATTGCCATCTTGCGCACGTTGGGTGCCAGCCCCCAAAGCATCATGGCCATCTTTGTGGTGCAAGGCGCCACGGTGGGCGTGTTGGGCACATTGGCGGGGCTGGGCTTGGGTTTGAGCGTAGCGTTCAACATCGACGTCATCGTGCCTGCGATTGAAAACTTGTTGGGTGCCAGCTTTTTGCCACGCGACATTTACTTAATCAGCCGCATGCCCAGCGACCCACAAGCAGCGGACATTTGGCCCATCGCCCTCATCTCTTTGGCCTTGGCTTTTTTGGCCACGCTGTACCCCAGTTGGCGCGCCAGCCGCGTCAACCCTGCACAAGCCTTGCGCTATGAATAAGGCTTGATTGACCATGACCCACGCTGTGTTGACCGCTCACCACCTCAGTCGCCGCTTCCAAGAAGGCGCGTTGGATGTCACCGTGTTGCAAGACGTGAATCTGTCGGTGCCAGCCGGTGAAACACTGGCCATCGTCGGCTCGTCGGGTTCGGGCAAAAGCACCTTGCTGCATGTCTTGGGCGGCTTGGATGCGCCCACCTCGGGTCATGTGTCGTTGATGGGGCAATCGTTACAAGGCCTGAGCGCCAAGGCACTCGGCGACTTGCGCAACCAGCATCTGGGTTTTGTCTACCAGTTCCATCACCTGCTGCCCGAGTTCAGTGCGCTTGACAACGTGGCCATGCCCTTGTGGGTGCGTCGCCTCGACCGCGCTGCAGCCAGCGCGCAAGCGCAAGCCATGCTCGAAGCCGTGGGCTTGGGCCATCGCCTGCACCACCGCCCGGCGGAACTGTCGGGGGGCGAACGCCAACGGGTGGCGATTGCACGGGCCCTGGTGACGCGCCCGGCCTGTGTGTTGGCCGACGAACCCACAGGCAACCTCGACCGACAAACCGCCGACAGCGTGTTCGCCCTGATGCTGCAACTCGCGCGCGACCACCACACCGCTTTTGTGCTGGTGACACACGACAGCACGTTGGCTGCGCGTTGCGACCGCCAGCTGCACTTAACTGCCGGCACGCTGAGCGGCTAACGCCCCAACCCAACTCGGCGCTACCCCTGAAACAAACGTCCTCGGGCGTTTTGCGTGATGGCCGCCACACACGGGTGTGTGATACGCCGCTCGACCGACACCGCAAAAAACTCTTCCACCAGTTCATCGCTGCGGCCAATCACCTCGACACCGTAATGCGCCACGGTTTCTTTCTCGAGCACACCGGGCGACATGAACACGCCACGACCTTCGCGGCCAAATGCGGTCATCAACGCACCGTCGTCAAACTCGCCCACCACGCGTGGCTGAATTTTTTGCCGCGCCAACCAGCCATCCAATTGCTGCCGCACCGACGAGGACGCGCCTTGAAACAGCATGGGCGCATCGTGCAAACACTGCGGGAACTTGCCTTTCAACGTGGCCCGAAGTGACGGGGTACAAAAAAAACTCATTGGAGTAGAACCCAACGCATGGTTAAAGGCTTTGACACTGATGCGTTTGGACAGCGGTTCATCGGCGATCACCAAATCCAAGCGGTGCAGAGCCAGTTGCGCCAACAAGTCGGGGAACTTGCCTTCGCTGCCGATCAAGCGCACGGGCTCGGCAATCGACAAGGCCGGCTCTAACAAGCGGTACGCCACCGACTTGGCCACCGAGTCGGCCACGCCGACGCGAAAGTCCACTGTGCGCTCACCCGCGTCGTTGCTGGCCATGGCCGCACGCAACTCGGAACCCAAGGCAAAAATGTCATCGGCATAGCTGAGGGCCTTGCGCCCGTCTTCGGTCAGCTCCAGCTGGCGACCATTTTTGCGAAACAACTGACGACCCAAGCTTTCTTCCAACAGCTTGATTTGCCCCGACAGCGTTTGCGGCGTGGTGTGCAGCTGCTCGCCCGCCCGCATGACCCCGCCTGCTCTGGCGGTGACCCAAAAATAGTACAGATGCTTGAAATTCATGGGTGAATTATTCTTCGGTTTTTTCGAATTAAAAATAATAAAAATACGAATTTACACGAAGTGATTTTGTGCCTAAAGTGCCACCTGGCACCGCACCATGCGCGGTGCATCAACCGTCAGGAGGGTTCTATGCGTTTGAGTACCAAAAGCCGTTTCGCCGTCACTGCCATGATTGACATGGGGTTGCGTCAGCACCAAGGGCCGGTGTCATTGGCCGCCATCAGCCAACGCCAGCACATCTCGATCTCGTACCTCGAACAAATCTTCAGCAACATGCGCCAGCATGGCTTGGTCGAAAGCACGCGCGGCCCAGGAGGTGGTTACACCTTGAACCGCGATGCGCAAGCGATCAGCGTGGCCGACATCATCCATGCGGTGCACAGCCTGGAAGAGAAAGAACAAGCCTCAGCCGATGCGGTGCACAACGGCTATGTGTCGACCGATGCGCTGTGGTCGCACCTGAATCAAAAAATGGAAGAGCACATGCGTTCCATCAGTCTGCACAGCCTGATTGCCGAGCAGCAAGGCAAAGAGCCCCTTACGCCACAAGCCAGCAGCTCACCCAAGCGCGGAGTGTTTGCGCAAAAACTGCAGCCCCGCAAGGTGACTGCGCCCAACTCGGTGTTTGCCTTGGCCAACACCTTGGCCTGAGATAAGTCACGCCACCCGCAGTGGCGACGTGGCGTGACGAGGCATCACTTCACCACCACCACCGGGGGTTTGGCTGCCGTCACCACTTTTTGCGTGACCGAGCCCAACAAGAAGTCTGCCAAGCCGCTGCGCCCTTTGGAGCCGATGACGACCATGTCGAACTTGCCGCTGTTGGCGGTCTTCACGATTTCATCAGCCACATAGCCCTGCTTGATGATGGCATCGTGGTCAATC
>JBPCSU010000244.1:0-3100 GCA_051006815.1 Limnohabitans sp. | reverse complement strand
GTGCAACGACGCGCCACCCGCGATTGAAACTCAGACCACAGGAGACACACATGCCCCGTCAACAAAAAAAACCTTCTGCTTTGCGCCGCAGCATCGTCCTTAGCGCGACTGTCCTGTCACTTGCCGGCTTGGTCGCTTGGCCTTCTGCTCATGCGCAAAGTTATCCCAGCAAGCCCATCAAATTTGTCGTGCCTTTTAGCGCAGGTAGTGCCACAGACAATGTGGGGCGCATCCTGGCGCAAGCCATGGGCGAGGCCATGGGGCAAACCATCACCGTGGAAAACAAGGCTGGCGCCAATGGCATCTTGGGGGCCGAAGTGGTCAAAGCGGCCCCGGCAGATGGCTACACCTTTTTGGTCACCACCAGCACCACGCAAGCGGCCAACGTTCACCTGTATCGCAAACTGCCGTATGACCCCGTGAAAGATTTCACCCCTATTGGCAAGATTGGTGAAACAGGTTTCATCTTGATGGTGAACAACGACTTCCCCGCCAAAGACATGAAAGAGTTTGTCGCCTACGCCAAAGCCAACCCTGGCAAATTGGCTTTTGGTCATGGTTCATCAGGTTCCCTGGTCTCCGCAGCCATGCTGACCGAATTAGCCGGTTTGCAAACCGTGAATGTGCCTTACAAAAGCATTCCCCCTGCTTTGACCGATTTGCTGGGCGGTCAGATTCAATTTGCATTTGCAGACACCGGCAACGCAGTGTCTCAAATGAACGGCGGGCGCATGCGCGGCTTGGGTGTCACCACACGCAAACGTGCTGGCAAAGCACCCAACGTGCCACCGATTGGTGACACGGTGAAAGACTACAACGTCAGCGCCTGGTTTGGCTTGATGGCCCCAGCGGGCATTCCTGCGGATGTGCAGAAAAAAGCCACGGCCACCCTGATGGCGGTGTTGGCCAAGCCTGAAGTGCGCGAGAAGATTCAAGGCGTTGGCATTGACCTCGACGTAGAAGACTCTGCCACCTTGGCAAAAACCATCGATGCTGAAATCAAAAAATGGGGTGGTTGGGTGAAGTCAGCAGGCATCACGCCTGAATAAACCTGCAGCATGCACGCGCCAGACCTCTCCGCCATGCAAGGTGCCCTTGCGGGCTTGCGCGTCATCGATTTGACGGGTGTGGTGCTGGGCCCCTATGCCACGCAAATTTTGGGGGACTACGGCGCAGACGTCATCAAGATTGAACCGCCTGGAGGCGACATCATGCGCCATGCCGGACCCATGAAGCATCCAGGCATGGGGCATATCTTCATCAATGCCAATCGCAACAAACGCTCGGTGGTGCTTGATTTGCGACAAACCGCACAACGCGAACAATTGCTCGCGTTGTGCCAAACGGCGGATGTACTGACCTACAACATCCGCCCCGCGTCCATGGCGCGTTTGGGCTTGTCATTCGAGACCCTGCATGCACTGAACCCTCGCTTGGTGGTCTGTGGCGCTTACGGCTACAGCGAAGGCGGTCCTTACTCTGAATGGCCCGCGTATGACGATTTAATTCAAGGGGCAGCATGCATCCCTTGGCTCATGACACAAAGCGGCAGCCCAGAGCCGCGTTACGTTCCCGCCACGTTTGCCGATCGGGTAACGGGCTTGAACATGGTGCATGCCGTGTTGGCCGCCGTCATTGCGCGCTATCGCACAGGACTCGGCCAGCACGTGGAAGTCCCCATGTTTGAGTGTTTACTTCAATTTGTATTGGGTGAACATTTGGGTGGCGAGACTTGGCAGCCTCCTATTGCCCCGATGGGGCATTCCCGCATGCTCGCCGCGAACCGTAAACCGTATTCAACACAAGACGGCTACATCTGCGCCCTCATGTACAACGATGCCCATTGGCAAAGTTTTTTGAAATTGATTGGGCAGGGCGAGCTATTTTTCACAGATGCACGCTTCACCACACAAAGCGAACGCATCAAACACATCGATGCGCTGTACGCTTTTGTGGGCAAGCATCTGAAAACTCGCAACAGCGAAGCATGGATCAAAGAATTGTCAGCCCATGACATCCCTGTCATGCCCATGATGAAACTGGATGATTTGCTCAACGACCCGCATCTCACAGCCACACAGGCTTGGCTCGACATTCAGCATCCACACGAAGGCGCGTTGCGCCAATTCCGTCCCCCCGTGCGCATGAGCAACACCCCCACTGGCGTCTGGCGTCCAGCACCTCGCTTGGGTGAACACACGCAAGAAGTGCTGAGCGCTCTCTAGCCAATCAAAGGCTTAAATCCAAAGCGCGCAGCAGGTCTTCGCTCTTGAGCGGTTTCAACAAAATCGCATCAAACCCCATCGATTTCAAATAGTCACCGTCGATGGCACGGGCATCAGCGGTGTAGGCAATCACGCGCATGTCGTGTGATTTGGATGTTTCTCCAATCGCTTTAGCCACTTCGATGCCGTCGAAATCTGGCATTGAAATGTCGAGCAACACATGACTGACTGATTGGGTTTCAAGAAACTGCAACGCCTCCGAGCCTCGCTCACACTCAAACACTGCAATTTGTTCAGAGAACGGATGAAGAATAAATCCTGGTAGCAACCGACTCACACGGTTATCGTCCACCACCAACAAAACTTTGTTCATGACAACGCCTTCAAAGATGCGTGACGGTTCGCTGGAAACTTCACCACTAAACGTGACGGGAATTCGACCGAATGCTCAAACTGCACTGATCCATCTAGAAACTGAATCATCGCTTTGGCCAGCGCCAACTCGACGCCCGGTCCACCTTGCAATCTAAACTGGTAATCGTCTCGGTTCCAAAATTGCGTTTGCATTTGTATCTGTGGCGGAGATACAGACACACCCGAAGAAACAAAGGACAGCCATAGATCTTGCTGTACCTCATCCAAAGTCAGGTGAACCTGAACCATGCTCCACTTGTCAGAAGCTTGAACGATGCCATACACCAACGCCTCCAACACTTGCCGTAGACGATTCACATCCGAACTGACAACGACCTCTATGGCATTTTCAGTGCAAGTAAACCCCAAACTCACGTCACGATCTGCCGCCAAGGTTTGATACTGGTTCACCACATCTCGGGCAAGGTCCGAAAAAACGACTCGGCTGCACTTCAACCGAA
>JBPCSU010000243.1:0-2795 GCA_051006815.1 Limnohabitans sp. | reverse complement strand
TTGTTTTGGGTCAACGTGTGCATGTTGATGACGTTTTGGTTGTGGGGCTGGATCACGCCCGCACTCACGCAGCGCGGTTTGACGGCCAATCGGTTGATGACCTACGGCGTCCCCTTGAACCTGTGTGTCCAGCTGTACATCGTGTTAGCAGGCGCCGATGCCGGGGCTTTGCATTGGGCGTTGTTTTGCATCAGCAGTTCCTTCGTGTCGCTGGCGCAACCGGCTGTCGGGATGGCCTTTCCCTCCACCTTGGCTGGGCGGGCGCTGTCGGCCTACAACTTGGTGTTGTTCTTGGGTGTCTTTGTGGTGCAGTGGGGCATGGGCTTGATGATTGACGGCTTCAAGGCTTCTGGCTGGGAAGAGCCTTTGGCATTTCAAGGCGCCATGGCTGTTTTCATGACGTGCTGCGTGTTGGCCTATGGTTACTTTTTGAAGCACAAGTCAGACAGCTGATAATGCGGGCAACACCGATTCATTTCTTATGAGCAACCGAATTTTGATCATTGCCCATGCGCCTTTGGCCGGGGCGCTGCGTGATTGCGCCTTGCATGTGTACCCCGAGTGCGCGGCAGATGTCATTGCGCTAGACGTCCTTCCCCAGGCGCAACCCGAAGACACATTGGCTCAAGCCCTGGATGCAGCCGGCCATGCGTTGGATGCCGGGTTGTTGGTATTGACCGATATTTTTGGCGCAACACCCGCCAATGTGGCTCAAAAAATGGTGGCCGGCAGCAATGCCAAACTCATTGCTGGCGTTAACTTGCCCATGCTGTTTCGTTCTGTGTGTTACCGCCATGAGCCGCTGGACGCTCTGGTGACGCGCGCACTGACGGGCGGCACACAAGGTGTGATGCAAGTGGCGATCACCGCTCCTCAAAATCAAACCCGACGTATTCATGATCAAAAACTACACGACCATCATCAATAAATTGGGCTTGCATGCCCGTGCTTCAGCCAAATTGACCAAGCTCGCCGGGAGCTTTCCTTGTGAAGTGTGGATCAGCAAAGGTGAGCGTCGCGTCAATGCCAAAAGCATCATGGGCGTCATGATGTTGGCGGCCGGTATCGGCAGCGAGGTAGAGCTAGAGACCGATGGTGCCCAAGAGCAAGAAGCCATGGATGCGTTGCTGGCGTTGATTGTCGACAAGTTTGGCGAAGGTGAATAAGGCGCTCGTATGACGTTCTCTATCCACGGTCTTGCAGTTGCGCGCGGCATCGCCATTGGGCGTGCCGTGCTGGTGGCTTCCAGTCGCGTGGATGTGGCGCACTATTTCATTGAACCCGACCAAGTTAAGGTGGAGCTGTCGCGTTTGCTCAAAGCGCGTGATGCGGTTCAGAGTGAATTGAAAACGCTGCACGACAACTTGCCGAAAGAAGCACCGCCAGAGTTGGCGGCGATTCTGGAAGTGCACATGATGTTGTTGGCGGACGAGATGCTGGCCGATGGCGTGGCGAGTTGGGTCACCGACCGCTTGTACAACGCCGAATGGGCGTTGACATCGCAACTTGATGTGGTCGCGCGCCAATTCGACGAAATGGATGACCCTTATCTGCGAGAGCGAAAGGGCGATTTAGAGCAAGTGGTCGAGCGCATGTTGCGCCACATCAAAGGCAACCCGCATGTGATGCCGGAGCCGTCTGCGAAAAAATCGACCACGCGTCAGCAAGACCTGCAATTGGGCGACGACATGGACGTGCCCTTGGTCTTGGTGGCGCACGACTTGTCTCCCGCCGACATGCTGCAGTTCAAACAAAGTGTGTTTGCTGGTTTTGTCACTGATGTGGGTGGCAAGACCTCGCACACCGCCATCGTGGCGCGTAGTTTGGATATTCCTGCGGTGGTTGGCGCGCGAACCGCAAGCCAGTTGGTACGCCAAGATGACTGGATCATCATTGATGGTGATGCGGGCGTGGTCATCGTCAATCCATCGCCGATCATCTTGGCTGAATATGGGTTTAAGCAGCGCCAGGCACAGGTGGAGCGTGAGCGTCTTTCACGCTTGCGCCATACGCCAGCGGTGACCTTGGATGGCCAGCGTGTGGACTTGTTAGCCAACATCGAAATGCCCGAAGATTCGCCCGCGGCACTCGATGTGGGCGCTGTGGGCGTTGGCCTCTTTCGCAGTGAGTTTTTGTTCATGGGGCGTGAAGGTGCGTTACCCGATGAAGAAGAACAGTACGCGGCGTACAAGCGTGCCGTTGAAGGCATGAAGGGCTTGCCCGTCACGATTCGCACGGTGGACATTGGCGCTGACAAGCCGCTGGACCGCTCGGTCAAAGACGAAACCCACTTGAACCCCGCCTTGGGCTTGCGCGCCATTCGGTGGAGCTTGGCAGATCCCGCCATGTTTTTGACGCAGCTGCGCGCCATTTTGCGAGCGGCGGCACACGGGCAAGTGCATTTGCTCATTCCCATGCTGGCGCATGCGCGCGAAATCAAGCAAACCTTGGCGTTGTTAGACAAAGCCAGAAAGCAATTGGATGCACGTGGCGTGGCCTTTGGTCCGGTGCGCGTGGGCGCCATGATTGAGGTGCCTGCCGCAGCCCTGAGCGTGAAGATGTTTTTGCGTTACTTCGACTATTTGTCGATCGGCACCAACGACTTGATTCAGTACACCTTGGCGATTGACCGTGCCGACGAGTTGGTCGCGCATTTGTACGACCCCTTGCATCCCGCCGTTTTGCGCTTGGTAGCAGACACCATTGCAGAGTCTCGTGCGCAAGGCAAAGGTGTGAGCGTGTGTGGCGAGATGGCCGGTGACCCGACGTTGACACGGTTGTTGCTGGGGCTGGGC
>JBPCSU010000242.1:0-9593 GCA_051006815.1 Limnohabitans sp. | reverse complement strand
TGGCATTTTTTCTTGAAACCCTTTTTGGCGGCCTCATGGCTGGCATGCTGTATTCGTTGGTGGCCTTGGGCTTTGTGTTGATTTACAAAGCCTCGGGTGTTTTCAACTTCGCGCAAGGTGCGATGGTGTTGTTCGCAGCGTTGGCCATGGCCCGCTTTGGCGAGTGGATCCCCGCTTTCACCGGCATCGACAACTTTTTCCTCGTCAACTTGCTGGCATTTGCTGGCGCTGCTGTCGTGATGTTCGTCGTGGCGTGGGTGATTGAGTTCTTGGTGTTGCGTCACTTGGTCAACCAAGAAGGCACCACTTTGTTGATGGCTACCTTGGGCATCACCTATTTCCTCGACGGCGTGGGTCAAACCATCTTTGGCAGCGACATTTACAAGATCGACGTGGGCATGCCCAAAGAGCCTTTGATGTTGTTGGAGTCCACCTTCGACGGCGGCATCATGATCAACCAAGAAGACTTGGTGGCGGCGGTGATCGCAGCGGCCTTGGTTGCTTTGTTGAGTGTGTTCTTCCAAAAAACCACCACCGGTCGTGCTTTGCGTGCGGTGGCCGATGACCACCAAGCGGCGCAATCGATTGGCATTCCCCTCAACCGCATTTGGGTGATTGTGTGGTGCGTGGCGGGCGTGGTGGCCTTGGTGGCCGGCATGATCTGGGGTTCTAAATTGGGCGTGCAGTTCTCGCTCTCCACGGTGGCGCTGCGTGCTTTGCCGGTGGTGATCTTGGGTGGCCTGACGTCGGTGCCCGGCGCGATCATTGGTGGTTTGATCATCGGTGTGGGCGAAAAATTATCTGAAGTGTTCCTCGGTCCGTATGTGGGTGGTGGCATTGAAATTTGGTTTGCCTATGTGCTGGCTTTGGGCTTCTTGTTGATTCGTCCACAAGGCTTGTTCGGCGAAAAAATTATTGATCGCGTATGAAATACGCACGCAATAATTTTTCAGCGCAGACTAACTTAGCAAAGCTAAGTTAAGCAAAGCGTGTCGAAGCTAAAAGATCATTAAAGGTTAGATATGTTCTACAGAGAAAACGGTCAATTCAAAACGACGTACAAGGAAGATCAACAGATCTTCCCGATCACGCAAGACCGCATTGGCGTGTTGTTGCTGATTGCCTTTGCTTTCATTGGCGTGCCCTTGCTTGCAGATGAGTACATGCTGCGTGCGATTCTGATTCCCTTCCTCATCTTGTCGCTCGCCGCCTTGGGCGTGAACATCTTGGTGGGCTACTGCGGTCAGATCTCTTTGGGGTCGGGCGCCTTCATGGCGGTGGGCGCGTATGCCGCTTACAACTTCTTTGTGCGTGTCGAAGGCATGCCATTGATTCTGTGCTTGCTGATGGGCGGCTTTTTCGCCACCTTGGTGGGCATGTTCTTTGGCATCCCCAGCTTGCGCGTGAAGGGTTTGTACTTGGCAGTGGCCACCTTGGCTGCGCAGTTCTTCTGCGACTGGGCGTTCTTGCGCATCAAGTGGTTCACCAATGATTCCGCTTCGGGCACCGCTTCGGTTTCTGATTTGCAAGTGTTTGGTCTTCCCATCAACACGCCTTTTGAAAAGTATCTCTTTTGCTTGATCTTTTTGGTGGTGTTTGGTTTGCTGGCGAAAAACCTGGTGCGCAGCGCGATTGGCCGTGAATGGATGGCTATCCGCGACATGGACGTGGCGGCCGCAGTGATCGGCATTCGCCCCATGTACGCCAAGCTCAGCGCGTTTGCGGTCAGCTCGTTCATTGTGGGTGTGGCTGGTGCTTTGTGGGCCTTCGTCTACCTGGGTTCTTGGGAGCCAGCGGCGTTCTCGGTGGACCGTTCGTTCCAGTTGTTGTTCATGGTCATCTTGGGTGGCATGGGCTCCATCATGGGCAGCTTCTTTGGTGCCGGATTTATCGTGATTCTTCCCGTCATCATCAACCACGCACTGCCTTGGTTGGGTGACTTGGTGGGTATCCCCGTGAGCACAGCGGCACTGACGCACGCTGAGCAAATGATTTTTGGTGCTTTGATTGTCTGGTTCTTGATCGTTGAGCCACATGGCTTGGCCAAGTTGTGGAGTGTGGGAAAACAAAAGCTGCGCTTGTGGCCTTTCCCTCACTGAGTTGTTTTTTTCTGTGTTCGCATCAATTTTCTAAGGAGACTTCAATGAAAATTCGTTCCCTCATGATGGCTATCGCTGTCGCCGCTACAGGCATGACCAGCGCTTTGGTCACCACTTCGGCGCAAGCCCAAGCCAAAGAGCAGTTCTTCCCCGTGCTGCCTTACCGCACGGGTGCCTATGCACCCAACGGCGTGCCATGGGGCAATGCGTATGTGGATTACCTCAAGCTGATCAACGCACGTGATGGCGGCATCAACGGCGTGAAGATCACGTTTGAAGAGTGCGACACCGCTTACGCCACCGATCGCGGCGTGGAGTGCTACGAGCGCTTGAAAGGCAAAGCGCAAGGCGCGGTGTTCCAACCTCTGTCAACCGGCATCACCTTTGCGTTGACCGAGAAAGCACCCACAGACAAGAACCCCTTGATTACCGGTGGCTATGGCCGTTCGGAGTCAAGCGACGGTCAAGTGTTCAAGTGGAACTTCCCCTTGCAAGGTACTTATTGGTCGGGCGCTGACATCATCATGCAGAACATCACCAAGAAAGAGGGCGGCAACATCAAGGGCAAGAAAATTGCCTTGGTCTATCACGACAGCCCATTTGGCAAAGAGCCTATCCCTCTGTTGCAAGAGCGCGCCAAAATTCAAGGCTTTGATCTGCAACTCTTGCCTGTGACCGCACCTGGTGTGGAACAAAAAGCCACCTGGTTGCAAGTGCGTCAAGCCCGTCCTGACTACGTGTTGCTGTGGGGCTGGGGCGTGATGAACTCTGCCGCTTTGAAAGAAGCTGTGGCCACCGGCTACCCACGCGAAAAAATGTTTGGCGTGTGGTGGTCTGCTGCTGAACCTGACGTCAAAGACGTGGGCGAAGCTGCCAAGGGCTACACCGGTTTGGTCGCGACTGGCGAAGGCGGCAAGGTCATTGCCGACATCAAGTCCGTTCTCCATAGCAAGAAACAAGGCACAGGTCCCATCGAAGAAGTGGGCACCACCTTGTACAACCGTGGTTTGGTGAGCGCCGCCTTGGCTGTTGAAGGTGTACGTCGTGCACAAGAACGTTACGGCAAAGGCAAAGTCATGACAGGCGAACAAATTCGCTGGGGCCTGGAAAACTTGGCGTTGGACCAAAAAGCGCTCGACAAGTTGGGCTTGGGCACCGTGATGAAGCCTCTCAGCACCTCATGCTTGGACCACGAAGGTTCACGCTCTGCACGTTTGCACACATGGGATGGCAAGAAGTGGGTGTACAGCTCTGACTGGATCGAAGCTGACGACTCCATCATCAAGCCTTTGGTCAAGCAATTTGCAGACAAGTACGCTGCCGAGAAAAAACTCACACGTCGTACCGCTGCAGACTGCCAGTCTTAAGTCGACACGGATCAGCCTTCTTGGCTGATCCATTTGGTGACTCTCACGAGTCACCAAACCTCAGACACAACCGTCCGTTTGGTTTGAGGTTTGGTTCTACCCAACAACGTTTTTTTAGCAAGGTAAGTTATGAGCGCCAACAACATCGTTCTCAACGTCAACGGCATTGAAGTCATTTACAACCATGTGATCTTGGTGCTCAAGGGCGTTTCGCTCAATGTGCCCGAGGGCAGCATTGTGTCTTTGCTCGGCGGCAACGGCGCCGGCAAAACCACCACCTTGCGCGCCATTTCCAACTTGCTCAAAGGCGAGCGCGGTGATGTCACCAAGGGCAGCATCGAGTTCCGCGGCGAACGCATTGAAAACTTGTCTCCTGCTGAGTTGGTCAAGCGTGGGGTGGTGCAAGTGATGGAAGGCCGTCACTGCTTTGCCCACTTGACGATTGAAGAAAACCTGCTGACCGGTAGCTACACCCGTACCAGCAAAGGTGAAATCGATGCGAACTTGGAAAAGGTCTACAACTACTTTCCACGTCTCAAAACACGTCGCACATCGCAAGCGGCCTACACCTCGGGCGGTGAGCAACAAATGTGCGCCATCGGCCGCGCGTTGATGGCCAACCCCAACATGGTGTTGTTGGATGAGCCCTCGATGGGCTTGGCGCCTCAAATCGTGGACGAAGTGTTCAACATCGTCAAAGACTTGAACGAGAAAGAGAAAGTGACTTTCTTGATCGCTGAGCAAAACACCAACATGGCGTTGAAGTACGCCGACTACGGTTACATCATGGAATCTGGTCGCATCGTGATGGATGGTGCTGCCAGCGATTTGGCCAACAACGCCGACGTGAAAGAGTTTTATCTCGGCGTGGGCGGCGGAGAGCGCAAGAGCTTCAAAGACGTCAAGAGCTACAAACGTCGCAAGCGCTGGTTGGCGTAAGAGGAGCCGTTCATGTCCCAGCACTACGACGCGCTCGAAACCCGCAACCCTGTCGAGCGCGAGGCCGCGCTCATGGCTGCATTGCCTGCGCAAATTGCGCATGCACAAAAACATTCCCCTGCGTTTGCCCAATCACTGGCCGGCGTCTCTGCCGCCAGCGTGACCAGCCGTGAGGCCTTGGCCAAACTGCCCGTGATTCGCAAATACGAATTGCTGGCGCAACAGCAAGCGCAGCGCGCCACCAACGTGTTCGGCGGTTTTGCCGCCATCGGTTTTGGCAAAGCCATGCCGCGCGTGTTTGCCAGCCCCGGCACGATTTACGAGCCCGAAGGCGCACGTCCCGATTACTGGCGCATGGCCCGTGCCATTTATGCCGCAGGTTTTCGCGCAGGCGAATTGGCCCACAACTGCTTCAGCTACCACTTCACACCGGCTGGCTCCATGATGGAAACCGGCGCGCACGCCATTGGGTGCACGGTGTTCGCCGGAGGTACCGGCCAAACCGAACAGCAAGTCAGTGCCATGGCCGAGTTGAAGCCAGCGGGTTACATCGGAACACCGAGCTTTCTCAAAATCATTGTTGAAAAAGCCGCTGAGATGGGGGTCGCGTTGCCCTCCGTCAAAAAAGCCATGGTGTCTGGTGAGGCCTTCCCGCCCAGCTTGCGCGATTGGTTGGCCGAGCGCGGCATTGCCGGCTACCAGTGCTACGCCACAGCCGACTTGGGTTTGATTGCTTATGAAACCGAAGCACGTGTAGGCTTGGTGTTGGACGAAGGCGTGATTGTCGAGATCGTGCGTCCAGGTACTGGGGATCCCGTGCCTGAAGGCGAAGTGGGCGAGTTGGTGGTGACGTCGCTGAATCCCGATTACCCACTGATCCGTTTTGGCACAGGTGATTTGTCTGCCGTGTTGCCCGGTCACTGCCCCACTGGGCGCACCAACATGCGCATCAAAGGGTGGATGGGCCGCGCGGATCAGACCACCAAGGTGCGCGGCATGTTTGTACATCCGGGGCAAGTGGCGGAAGTGGTCAAACGCTTCCCTGAAATCAAGCGTGCACGTTTGGTCGTCACTGGCGAAATGGCCAACGACCAAATGAGCTTGAAGATTGAAGCCGACGCGCTAGAAGGCCTGGTCCAAAAAGTAGGCGATGCCGTGCGCGACATCACCAAGTTGCGTGCCGATGTGTCGATCGTGACCATCGGTAGCTTGCCTAACGATGGCAAGGTGATTGAAGACGCGCGTACCTACCAGTAAGACGACTGGCGTAATTGCGCGAGCGGTTGATCCGTCTCAAATGGCTACGTAATTCCCGCTTGATCGTGGGGAAAGATTCGTTCTAATATGATCGATCGATCATAAGGAGACTCCATGAAAAAACTGTTCACATTGAGCTTGCTGGCCGTGACGGCCCTGACGGGAGCGCATGCTTCCGATTTCCCCATCAAAGACAAGCCTGTCACCATCGTGGTGCCGTTCACCGCGGGTGGTCCTACCGACCGCGTTGCACGTGATTTGGCCGAGGCCTTGCGTAAGCCCTTGGGTGCCAACGTGGTGGTCGAGAACGTCGCGGGTGCTGGCGGCACGATTGGCGCCAACAAGGTGGCCAAAGCGCCGCAAGACGGTCACACCGTGTTGCTGCATCACATCGGCATGGCCACCTCGCCAGCGTTGTATCGCAAGATGCCATACAACACCACCGACGATTTTGAGTATTTGGGCATGGTCAACGATGTGCCCATGACCTTGATCGGTCGCCCCTCATTGCCAGCCACCAACTACAAAGAACTGGCCGTGTGGATCGAGCAAAACAAAGGCAAAGTCAACTTGGGCAACGCGGGCTTAGGCGCAGCGTCGCACCTGTGTGGTTTGTTGTTCCAAAGCGCTTTGAAAATCGACATGACCACCGTCCCCTACAAAGGCACGGCACCTGCCATGAATGATTTGATGGGCGGCCAAATTGATTTGTTGTGTGACCAAACCACCAACACCACCAGCCAGATCGAAGGCAAAACCGTCAAGGCCTTTGCCGTCACCACGCTCAAGCGTTTGAGCACGCCTGCGCTGAAAACGTTGCCCACTTTGGACGAGTCCGGCCTGAAAGGTTTTGAAGTCACCATTTGGCACGGCTTGTACGCACCCAAGGGAACCCCTGCGGATGTGACCGCCAAGATCAACAAAGCGCTCAAGGCCGCCTTGAAGGACCCCGAGTTCATCAAGAAACAACAAGGCTTGGGTGCGGTGGTGGTGACCGACAAGCGCACAGACCCTGCTGAACACAAAAAGTTTGTCAGCGCTGAAATCGCCAAGTGGGGCCCGATCATTCAGGCTGCCGGTGTCTATGCCGACTAAGCCAAGCGCACTGCGTTGGTGAAAAAAAGCCACCCTAGGGTGGCTTTTTTTTATGGGGTAAACACGGGCGCATTTCGATGCAGAGGTGACAGTGACAAGCGTGCATGAATGGCACCATGGACACGCCAAATATCAAGGAGCCACCATGACCCTGCACCGCCGTCGATTCATGCAAGCATCTTTGTTCAGCGCCTTGCTGTTGCTCGCGGGGACAGTACAAGCGCAGCAGGCGTGGCCTAGCAAACCCGTGCGTATCGTGGTGCCATTTGCCCCAGGTGGGACAACGGACATCTTGGCGCGTGCAATTGCGCCAGAGTTGACGCGCGCGTTTGGACAAACGTTCTTTGTGGAAAACAAAGCAGGTGCGGGCGGCAATTTAGGCGCCGACATTGTGGCCAAAGCACCCAACGATGGTTACACCTTGCTCATGGGGACTGTGGGCACGCACGGCATCAATCGTGCGCTGTACAACAAGCTGCCATTTGACCCGATCAAAGACTTTGCGCCGATCACCGTGGTGGCTGGTGTGCCCAATGTCATGGTGCTGAATGCCGACATGGCGAAGGCCCACAGCATCAATTCTGTGGCTGACTTCATCGTGTATGCCAAAGCCAATCCAGGCAAGCTCAACATGGCGTCGAGTGGCAATGGCACCTCCATTCATTTGGCGGGTGAGTTGTTTAAAAGCATGAGCGGCACCTACATGGTCCACTTCCCCTACAAAGGTTCAGGCCCCGCGATTCTCGACATGCTAGGGGGCTCGATGGATGTCATGTTTGACAACTTGCCTGCAGCAATGCCGCACATCAAGTCTGGCAAGTTCAAAGCACTGGCCGTTACCAGCGCTCAACGATCAGAGGCTATGTCTGAGTTACCAACCATCGAAGAAGCAGGCGGACCTACTTTGAAAGGCTATGAAGCCAGTTCATGGTTCGGTTTGTTAGCTCCAGCGGGCACGCCGCCTGAGGTGGTGCGTCGTATTCAACAAGAAACAGCCAAAGCCATGAGCACACTCGCTGTGAAAGAAAAGCTGATGGCACAAGGTGCGATTCCCGGTGGCAATACGCCAGAAGACTTTTCCAAGTTCATTGATGCCGAACACAAGAAGTGGGCGCAAGTGGTGAAGGTGTCAGGCGCCAAGGTCGACTGAGGCGAGTGATCAACCCATCAGTTGTTCAAACGGCAGCGATTGTTTGACCAAGATCACCGTGCACGGTGCCTCCATGGCCACCTTGATGGGCACGGTGGCCACAAAGCGTTGCATCTGCAAACCATGGGTAGCTGCGCCCATGACGATCATGCTGACGTTGTTGCCCTCGGCATAGCGCACGAGGGCGTTGGCCACATCGATTGATTCCAGTACGTGGTACGAAGTTTGATGCGCACTCAAATCCAGAGGCTGCGCCCAATGCTGCAACATGGATCGGTACTGACGGTGCAACGTGGTTTCGCTTTTGTTGCTTTCCGACGTGCTGCTTTGGTTGGGGGAAATGACGGTGACCACGGCCAAGCGCGCCCCCGGACGAATGCCCAACGAGCGTGCCACGGCTTGGCGTAGCGAATACAACGTGGCATCGCTGGCCTCGTGGTGCGGCACGGCCACCATCAAGATGGGCACTTCATCAATTTGCTGCGAGGGCAACGGGCTGGGCTGGTAATGCATGCCTGCCGCTTTGAGCCAGCGTTTGAAGTGGGTGAAAAAAGGCGTACCTTCGATTTGCTGTCCGCGCTTGGTGACCTTGATTTGCTCGGGGTGTTCAAGGTCAAAGGCCAAGTGTGCCGCGGAGGGGTAACGCTTGGCGGCTTCGGGTTCTAGGCAGCGCAGCACCACCTCTTGAAACCACTCGGGCAAGTCTGCGCGCAAGCGGCGTGGCGGGGTGGGGTCCATCCACAAACGTTGGCGCATGCCGCCGCTGGTTTGTGGGTTGCCAAAGGGCAGCTCGCCGGTGGCGAGCTCGTACAACATCACCCCAATCGCAAAAATGTCGCTGCGCGGGTCGCCGCGCACGCCCACCACTTGCTCGGGGGCAATCCAGGCGGGGGAGCCAATGGCTTTGCGTAACTCTTCTGCCAACAAGTCGGGGTAATGCGCATGGCAGGACAGGCCAAAGTCGAGCAACACCGCGTGGCCGTCGGGGTGTAGCAGCACGTTGGCGGGCTTCAAATCCAAATGGCAGGTGTTTTGCTGATGCAGGCTGTGCGCGGCGCGCCCAATGGCTGCACCTAAGCGGCTCATGTCGGGCACCGCAGGGCGTGTACGGGCTTGGGTGTGCGTGTCGAGCACCTGTTGCAAGGTGTCGCCAGGCACATGCTCCATCACCAAATAAGGCAGGCTGACCAAATCGCCGGCGGCCACAAAGCGTGGCACATGGGTGCCGTGCAGCACCTGCAAAATTTGATGCTCCACTTCGAAGCCCACAATGTTTTCGGCGCCATCACCCGCGGTCATGCGCGGCACCTTCATCACCATGGCGAAGGGGGCGGGGCGCTCGTCTGCGTAGCTGACTTCGTACACATGCGCCATGCCACCGGCATGCAAGCACGCGCCGATGCGAAAACCATCCAGCTCGGTGCCTGCCTCTAGACGTTTCATTTGCCCGATTCCAGGCGTTGTGCAAAAAACTCAGGCAATCCCGCATCACGCACGCTTTGTGCTGCCGCGCGGTGGTCATACGCCACCCGGTGGAAGGTGAGCTTGGCGGCCGTGCTGTCAAACACCGCGTACATGGCGCGTGGGTTGCCATCACGTGGCTGGCCCACTGAACCGATGGTGGCAATCCACTGGCGGTGCTTCGGTGTGGGGATGGGCACCCCCGACGTGGGTTTGAACGCCATC
>JBPCSU010000241.1:0-2908 GCA_051006815.1 Limnohabitans sp. | reverse complement strand
GCATCAGCCGTCAGTTGCAGCGATGGTGCGCGACGCACCAAGCTGTCGAGTTGGTAAATCGCCGCAGAGGCAGGTTGACCTGCTGCGGGGCTCACGTCCACGCTGGCTGCGCAGGCGTTGGACAGCAAGGCCTGTACGTTGGCGGGAATGGCTTTGGCACGCACTTCTTCGATGGTTTCGAATTCGAAGCCAGGCACGTGGAGCATGGAGCCCAACACGCGCAAGACTTTCCATGCCGGACGTGTCTCGCCCAAAGGCTTGACCACGCCGTGGAAGCTTTGCACACGACCTTCGGTGTTGATGAAGCTACCTGCGGTTTCCGTGAAGGGCGAGATAGGCAACAGCACATCGCTGATGTCCATGTTGGCTTTGAAGGGCGACAAGGTGACCACCATCTCGGCTTGGCCCATGGCTTTTGCCGCGGCCGCACCGTTGGCCGCGTCGAAAGCGGGCTCGGTGTTGAGCAACACGACGGCTTTCAAACCACCTGCCAACATTTGGCCGGCATTTTGACCACCTGCGACAGGCAAGGCGCCCACCACTTGTGCGCCCACGGTGTTGGCGGCTTCGCCGAGGTAACCCACGGTGGCGCCAGTTTGAGCGCCGATCCAGTTGGCCAAGCTGAGCAAGCTCGATGCTTTGGCGTGGTGAGCGGCTGCGTTGCCCAACAAAATGGCTTTGCGTTCACCGCCTGTCAATGACTTGGCGATGGCTTGTGCTTCGGCGCTGTTGGCGTTGCCAGCCACAGGTGCCGCAGCACCGGTGATGGCGCCCACGGCAGCCGCAATGTCAGCCAAGGCTTGCACCCAGTTGGCGGCGTCCGCGACCAACGTGTTAGCCACGGGCATGGCCCAGTCGTACGCATGGGCGTTCAAGGCGTTGACCTTGCCACCGTTGCGTGCGGCTTGACGCAGACGTTGGGCCAACAAAGGTTGGTCTTTGCGAATGTTGGAGCCGATCACCAAGACGCGTTGCAGCGTGGTGAGCGAGGCCACCGAAGTGCCCAACCAACGGGCTTTGCCGTCATGTTGGAAGTCGGCGGCACGCAAACGTGTATCCACGTTTTGGCTACCCAAGCCACGCGTCAGCGCAGCGGCCAAGTACAACTCTTCAGCAGTGCTGTGTGGGCTGGCCAGTGTGCCAATGGCGTTGGCACCGTGTTGGGCTTTCACGCCTTGCAAGCCGTTGGCCACGTATTCGAGGGCGGTTTGCCAATCGACTTCTTTCCACTCGCCGCCTTGCTTGAGCATGGGCTTGGTCAAGCGGTCTTCGCCGTTCAAGGCTTCGTAGCTGAAGCGGTCGCGGTCAGCGATCCAGCATTCGTTGACGTCTTCGTTTTCCAAAGGCACGACACGCATGACTTTGTTGTTCTTGACTTGCACGATCAGGTTGGCGCCAGTGGCGTCGTGTGGGCTGACCGACTTGCGACGGCCCAATTCCCAGGTACGGGCGCTGTAGCGGAAAGGCTTGCTGGTCAACGCGCCTACGGGGCAAATGTCGATCATGTTGCCGGAGAGTTCGGAATCCACCGATTGACCCACAAAGGTTTCGATCTCGGCGTGCTCGCCGCGGTGCGACATGCCCAACTCCATGATGCCGGCCACTTCTTGACCAAAGCGCACGCAGCGTGTGCATTGGATACAGCGGCTCATCTCTTCCATGCTGACCAGAGGGCCCACGTCTTTGGGCTGGACCACGCGTTTTTCTTCTTCGTAACGCGAGGTGGTGCCGCCGTAGCCGACCGCCAAGTCTTGCAACTGGCACTCACCGCCTTGGTCGCAAATCGGGCAATCCAACGGGTGGTTGATGAGCAAGAACTCCATCACCGACTTTTGCGCCTTGATGGCACGGTCGCTTTGGGTGCGAACGATCATGCCTTGCGTCACAGGGGTGGCGCAGGCGGGCATGGGTTTGGGGGCTTTCTCCACATCGACCAAGCACATGCGGCAGTTGGCTGCGATGCTGAGTTTCTTGTGATAGCAGAAATGCGGAATGTAAGTACCGGCCTTTTCAGCTGCATGCATGACCATGCAACCTTCTTGGACCTCTACCTTTTTACCGTCGAGTTCGATTTCAATCATGGCACTTATCCGTGTCAAACGTAGGCAGAGACCGAGCAGGTATTGTGCGTGATGTGGTGTTCAAATTCGTGGCGGAAATGCTTGATCATGCCGCGCACGGGCATGGCGGCTGCATCGCCGAGGGCGCAAATCGTGCGACCCATGATGTTCTCGGCCACGTTGTCAAGCAAAGCCAAGTCGCTTTCGCGGCCCTCGCCGCGTTCAATGCGATCCACCATGCGCCACAACCAACCTGTGCCTTCACGGCAAGGTGTGCATTGACCGCATGACTCATGCATGTAGAAGTAGCTCAAACGTTGCAGGCTCTTGACCATGCAGCGTGAGTCGTCCAACACGATCACGGCGCCAGAACCCAACATCGAACCCGCTTTGGCGATGCTGTCGTAGTCCATGGTGCAGTCCATGATGATGTCGGCAGGCAACACAGGCGAAGACGAACCGCCAGGAATCACCGCCTTGAGCTTGCGACCTTTGCGCACGCCACCAGCGAGCTCCAACAATTTGGAGAACGGGGTGCCCATGGGGATTTCGTAGTTGCCGGGGCGTTCCACGTCACCGCTGACCGAGAAGATCTTGGTGCCACCGTTGTTGGGCTTGCCACATTCGAGGTAAGCCTGACCACCGTTGCGGATGATCCAAGGCACGGCTGCGAATGTTTCGGTGTTGTTGATGGTGGTGGGCTTGCCATACAAACCAAAGCTCGCAGGGAACGGTGGTTTGAAACGGGGTTGGCCTTTTTTACCTTCGAGCGACTCGAGCAACGCAGTTTCTTCACCGCAGATGTAAGCACCAAAACCGTGGGCCGCATGCAGCTGGAAGCTGAAGGT
>JBPCSU010000240.1:0-2933 GCA_051006815.1 Limnohabitans sp. | reverse complement strand
TGCCGCTGCTGCACCGTCGATGACGCGGTGGTCCCACGTCAAGCTCAGAGGCAACATCAAGCGTGGCACAAATTCTTTGCCGTTCCACACGGGTTCCATGGTGCTCTTACACACACCAAGGATGGCCACTTCGGGCGCGTTGATGATGGGCGTGAAGTACTTGCCACCAATGCCACCGAGGCTAGAGATGGTGAAAGTTGCGCCGGTCATTTCTGCGGGGCCGAGCTTGCCGTCGCGGGCTTTTTTGGCCAGCTCTGACATTTCTTGGCTGATTTGCAGCACACCTTTTTTGTCGCAATCGCGGATGACAGGCACCATCAAACCATTGGGCGTGTCAGCGGCAAAGCCGATGTGCCAGTAGTTTTTGTAGACCAATGCATCGCCATCGAGCGAACTGTTGAACTCGGGGTACTTCTTGAGCGCGGCCACACAAGCCTTGATCAAGAACGCCAGCATCGTGACTTTGACGCCCGACTTTTCGTTCTCTTTGTTGGTCGACACACGGAAGGCTTCCAACTCGGTGATGTCGGCATCGTCGTGGTTGGTGACCGCAGGAATCATGATGGCGTTGCGCAACAAGTTGGCACCGCTGATCTTTTTGATGCGGCCCATTTCTTTGCGCTCGATCGGACCGAACTTGGCAAAGTCCACCTTGGGCCACGGGATGAGACCCAACGCGGCACCATCGCCACCGGCAGAGCCACCCTTGGCCGCTTGGGCTTTGGTTTGTGTGGCACCCGACATGACGGACTTGGTGAAGGCTTGCACGTCGTTTTGGGTGATGCGACCTTTGTGACCGCTGCCTTTGATTTCTTCCAACGGCACACCGAGTTCGCGTGCGAACTTGCGCACCGAGGGGGATGCATGTGGCAGGCCCAAAGTGGGGGCGCCAGGTGCGTGTGCAGGGGCGGCGACAGCAGCGACGGCTGCAGCCACCGCAGTCGGTGCAGCAACAGCGGCAGGCGCAGCAGCAGCCACTGCAGAAGCGGCAGCCGCTACAGGTGCTGCAGCGGCAGAAACGGTGCCTTCCAAAATAGCCAACAAGTCACCAATGTTGACCGTGTCGCCCACTTTGACTTTGAGCTCTTTGAGCACGCCCGCATGGGACGATGGGATTTCCATCGACGCTTTGTCGGATTCCACCGTGATCAGCGATTGCTCTACCTTGATGTTGTCACCCGGTTTCACAAACACTTCGATGACGGCCACGTCTTTGAAATCGCCAATATCGGGCACATGAATTTCGATGGGGCCCGCTACCGATGGAGCGGCAGCAGCCACAGGGGCTGGCGCAGCGGCAGGTGCTGCAGCGACAGGTGCCGCCGCCGCAGGGGCGGATGCACTTGAGGCCGCAGGGGCTACGGCAGCACCAGCAGCTTCCACCACCAACACCACTGAGCCTTCTTTGACCTTGTCGCCCAAAGCCACTTTGAGCTCCTTGACCACACCGGCTGTACTCGATGGAATTTCCATCGAGGCTTTGTCTGACTCGACGGTGATGAGCGACTGCTCGGCCTTGACGGTGTCGCCCACTTTGACCAGCAGCTCAATGACTGCGACTTCGTCGAAATCCCCGATATCCGGGACTTTTACTTCTACCAATGCCATGTTATGTCTCCCGATTTCTTATGCGTACAGCGGGTTGATCTTGTCGGTTTTGATGCCGTACTTTTTGATGGCCTCTGCCACTTGGGTGACGGGCACTGTGCCTTCTTCGCTGAGGGCTTTGAGCGCAGCCACGACGATGTAGTAACGGTTGACTTCAAAGTGCTCACGCAGCTTGCTGCGGAAGTCAGATCGGCCGAAACCATCGGTGCCCAACACTTTGTAGGTGCGACCTTTGGGAATGAACGGACGAATCTGTTCGGCATAGGCTTTCATGTAGTCGGTCGATGCGACCACGGGGCCGACATAGGGCTCCAACTGCTCCGCCACGAAAGGTACTTTTGGTGTTTCGGTGGGGTGCAACAGGTTGTAACGCTCGGCGTCTTGGCCATCGCGTGTGAGTTCGTTGAAGCTTGGGCAGCTCCACACGTTGGCAGCCACACCCCAATCAGCCGCCAGCAAATCACGTGCAGCGATGGATTCGCGCAAGATGGTGCCTGAGCCCAACAAGTTCACGCGAGGCGCTTTCTTGGCGCCTTCACCTTGCTGTAGCAAGTACATGCCTTTGATGATTTGCTCTTCGGTACCCGCTTTGAGGCCGGGCATCGCGTAGTTTTCGTTCAACAGCGTCAAGTAGTAGAAGACGTTGTCTTGTTTTTCCACCATGCGCTTCAAGCCGTGGTGCAGGATGACGCCAACTTCGTGGGCAAAGGTGGGGTCATACGACACGCAGTTGGGGATGGTGTTGGCCATGATGTGGCTGTGACCGTCTTCGTGTTGCAAGCCTTCGCCGTTCAAGGTGGTACGGCCCGAGGTGCCGCCCAACAAGAAGCCGCGTGCTTGCATGTCACCCGCTGCCCAAGCCAAATCGCCAATGCGTTGGAAGCCGAACATCGAGTAGTACACATAGAACGGCACCATGATGCGCTTGCAGGTGGAGTATCTGGTAGCATCCGCAATCCAGCTAGACATACCACCGGCTTCGTTGATGCCCTCTTGCAAGATTTGGCCAGCCACGTCTTCTTTGTAGTACATCACTTGGTCTTTGTCGACCGGTGTGTATTGCTGACCTGCAGGGTTGTAAATACCGATTTGACGGAACAAACCTTCCATACCAAAGGTACGGGCTTCGTCCACCAAAATGGGCACCACGCGCGGGCCCAAGGCTTGGTCACGCAAGAGCTGGGTGAGGAAGCGCACATAGGCTTGGGTGGTGGAAATCTCACGGCCTTCAGCCGTGGGCTCCATCACCGACTTGAAGATGTCGAGTGATGGCACGGTGAAGCTTTCTTCAGCTTTGGTGCGGCGGTGTGGCAAGTAGCCACCCA
>JBPCSU010000239.1:0-5017 GCA_051006815.1 Limnohabitans sp. | reverse complement strand
CTTCCACATGGGGCGCCCAAGAGGAGGAATCCACCAACACATCCACGTGCCCCCCCAAGACAGCTTGCAACGCATCGGCGCCACCTTTGAAGGGGATGTGGTTGAACTTGATACCTTCCGCCATGGCGAACTCTTCCATGCCCACATGGGTGGCGCCTCCCACACCCGCGTGGGCATAGGTGATCTTTCCGGGGTTGGCACGGGCTTCGGCCACCAGTTCTTGCAAGTTTTTCCAACGGCTGCCTGCCAAGGCGGCCATGCCAAATGTTTGACCCGAGGTTCTGGCGATGTAAGACAAGTCTTTCAGCGG
Organism: Limnohabitans sp.; assembly: GCA_051006815.1. Taxonomy (GTDB): domain Bacteria; phylum Pseudomonadota; class Gammaproteobacteria; order Burkholderiales; family Burkholderiaceae_C; genus Limnohabitans. The sequence continues at coordinate 4,707 of JBPCSU010000239.1, read as the reverse complement.
ATCAATCGCCACCGAGCCCAGCTGAGAAAACCGTGTGACCGAAATTGGAATTTGGCCAATCGTGTAGCCATCGGGCTTGGCAGAGGCCAATGCCTTCAAACCAATCATGCCGGACGCCCCGACTTTGTTTTCCACCACGATCGACTGGCCCAGCTCTTTGCTTGCGGCGGCACACAAAGCGCGCATGGTTTGGTCTGCCGTTCCCCCAGCAGGCCAAGGGCAAATGAACGTGAGCGGTTTTTCTGGAAAAGCCGCAGCCATGCTTGGCAATGCACACACCAAGGGGCTGGCGGCCACAGCCAACATTTTTTGACCGAACAAACGACGTGAATGACGCATGGGAATGTCTCCTTTTTTGTGCCCCCATTCTTTCCGTTCTCTTCATAACTATCTAATGAATTTTTGTACTACATTCATAACCAAAAAAGAAAGTATGAATTTTTCATGAATAGCATCGACCGGGTATTACGCTCCAACCTAAAGCTCAAGCATTTGCAGTTGTTGGTTGCGCTCGACCAACTGCGTCACTTGGGCAAAACAGCCGAATTTTTGGCCATCACCCAACCGGCTGTGTCTAAAACTTTGGCCGAGATTGAGCGCTTGTTTGACCTCACGTTGTTCAAACGTTCCACACGTGGCACCGAACCCACCGCCTACGGTGAAAGCGTGGTGCGGTTTGCCAAAAGTGTGCTGAGTGAATTTGAGCGAACCAAAGAAGACCTCGAAGCCACAGCCACCGGCGCTTCTGGCAAAACCAATGTTGGCGCCATGGTGGTGGCCATGCCCACGTTGCTCAGTCCCGCCATTCAACGGCTCAAACAAACATCCGAAAAAACGCGTGTCATGGTGGAAGAAGGCGACCTCACGCGCTTGCTGCCTCGCTTGCGACGCGGCGAGCTGGACCTGCTGGTGGGTCGCTTAGAGCCTGGCTACGCCGCGCCCGACTTACACACAGAAGCGCTGTACCAAGACCCCATGTGTCTGGTGGTGCAACGCGACCACGCCCTGTCCAAGAAAAGAAAAGTGGCGTGGTCAGAACTGACGCAGTGGCCTTGGGTATTGCCACCACCGTGGGCCTCTTCGCGAACCAAATTGGTTCAAATTTTTCACCAGCACGGCCTGAACCCACCCACCAACTTGGTAGAGAGTGCCTCGTTCTTAGCCATCTTGAATGCGGTGACCGAGCAGCAAGCCATCGGCTTTGTGGCCCAAGAAGTCGGGCTGCATTTTGCAAAAAAGGGACTGTTCAAAATACTCCCCACCCAGCTTGCCATGGACTTGCCCCCGATCGGCTTGATCACCCTGCGTGGACAAGAGCCCTCGCAGGCCACACAACAGCTCATGGCCCATTTGCGCCAAGTCGCTCAGTCCAAGCCCTCACGCTAACGCGCCCCCTGATGGCAGACAACCTTCAGGGTAAACACCGAAAAAAATACGCGCCTCGTGAGTTGACACGCCGACGCTTCTACGGGATATTTACTTCAATTATGAAATATTTAATTTCAAAGTAATTGAGGTAATCCAGATGAACATTGTTTGCATCGGTGGCGGCCCAGCAGGCTTGTATTTCGGCTTATTGATGAAGGCGCGCAACCCGTCGCACCACATCACCGTGGTCGAGCGCAACATGGCCTATGACACCTTTGGCTGGGGCGTGGTGTTCTCAGACGCCACCATGGACAACATGCGCCAATGGGACCCCATCACTTCGAACCAAATTCAAGCCGCGTTCAACCACTGGGACGACATTGAGCTGCTGTTCAAGAACCGAACCATTCGCTCGGGTGGCCATGGCTTTGTGGGCATTGGGCGCAAAAAACTGCTCAACATCCTGCAAGCACGCTGCGAAGAGTTGGGCGTAGAGCTGAAGTTAGAAACCGATGTGAATTCAGACCTGGAGTTCCCCGACGCTGACTTGATCATTGCGAGCGATGGCATCAACTCCAAAATCCGCACGCACTACCAAGACGTGTTCAAACCCGACATCGTCACGCGCCCCAACCGTTACATCTGGTTGGGCACCCACCGCTTGTACGACGCGTTCACCTTTGATTTTCAAAAGACCGAACACGGTTGGTTTCAAGCCCACATTTACAAGTTCGACGAAAACACCACCACCTTCATCGTGGAATGTCCGGAGCACGTGTGGCAAGCCCACGGACTCGACACCGCCAACCAAGAAGCGTCAGTGGCATTTTGCGAAAAGCTGTTTGCCGACAACCTGCAAGGTGCCAAGTTGATGACCAACTCGCGCCATCTGCGCGGCTCAGCATGGTTGAACTTTCAGCGCGTGGTGTGCGAGCAATGGTGGCTCAAAAACCAACACGGCAGCCATGTGGTGCTGATGGGCGACGCCGTTCACACCGCCCATTTCGCGATTGGTTCTGGCACCAAGTTGGCCTTGGAAGATGCGATTGAGTTGACCAAACAGTTCGAACGTTTTGGCGACGACCCTGCCAAAGTGGGCGATGTGTTGGCCGCCTACCAAGAAGCACGCCGCATTGAAACCCTCAAAATTCAAAACGCTGCATGGAACGCCATGGAGTGGTTTGAGGTGTGCGGCGAACGCTACTGCGATCAGCTCGAACCCGAGCAATTCATGTACTCGATGCTGACGCGCAGCCAGCGCATCAGCCATGAAAATTTACGCTTGCGCGACAAGCAATGGCTGGAAGGCTACGAGCAGTGGTTTGCCCAACGGGCGCATACCCCGAATGCGGAGACCGTCAAGCCGCCGCCCATGTTCACGCCTTACACCTTGCGCTCCGTCACGTTGAAGAACCGCGTGGTGGTCTCGCCCATGGCGCAATACTCGGCCACCGACGGCGTGCCTGGCGACTACCACTTGGTTCACCTGGGTGCCAGAGCCATGGGGGGCGCAGGCTTGGTGTTTGCCGAGATGATTTGTGTCAGCCCCGATGCGCGCATCACGCCCGGCTGCCCCGGTTTATGGAACGATGCGCAAACAGCCGCATGGCAGCACATCGTGCAATGGGCGCATGCGCACAGCGACGCGCGCATGGCGGTGCAGCTCGGCCATGCAGGGGCCAAAGGCGCCACGCGTCGCGCGTGGGAAGGCATTGACTTGCCCATGTCAGCCCAAGACACCGAGCCCGCTTGGCCTCTGATCAGCGCATCGCCCCAGCAATACCTCGACGGCCAAAGCCAAACCTCCAAAGAAATGACGCGTGCCGACATGGACCGTGTCACCGCCGACTTTGTCAGCGCGGCCCAACGTGCCGCACAGGCGGGCTTTGATTGGTTGGAGCTGCATTGCGCACACGGGTATTTGTTGTCGTCCTTCATTTCACCGTTGACCAACCACCGCCGTGATGACTACGGTGGTTCTTTGCAGAACCGCTTGCGTTATCCACTGGAAGTGTTCAAAGCCGTGCGTGCGGTATGGCCCGAGCACCTGCCTATGTCGGTGCGCATTTCTGCGCACGACTGGGTGGAAGGCGGCATCACGCCTGCCGATGCGGTCGAGATTGCCAAAGCCTTCAAGGCGGCAGGCGCTGATTTGATCGACTGCTCGTCAGGACAAGTGAGCAAGCAAGAAAAGCCCGTCTACGGCCGCATGTTTCAAACCCCGTTTGCCGACCGTGTGCGCCAAGAAGCAGGCATTGCCACCATCGCGGTGGGCGCCATCAGCGAGGCCGACCATGTGAACAGCATCATTGCAGCAGGTCGTGCCGATTTGTGCGCTATTGCACGCCCTCACCTGGCCAACCCCGCATGGACGCTGACAGAAGCTGCCCGCATTGGCTACACCGCCGTGGCTTGGCCCAAGCAATACGTGTCTGCCAAACGGCAGATGGAAGCCAACTTTGAACGTGCCGCCGCACAAGCGGCCGCACTGACCCCAACCAGCAAATGAACATGAATACCCCACATCCCCCACGTCATGTGGTCATCACCGGTGCGGCACGCGGCATTGGTGCGGCCATTGCACAGGCCATGGCCCACACAGGTGCCCACCTCACCCTGATGGGGCGCCATGCAGCCCCCCTGCAAGCCCTGGCCAAAGAACTCGGCGGGGAGGTGCACGTTGAAGTCGTCGATGTGAGCCAAGAAAGCGACGTCCAGCGCGCGTTTGCCAACGCCGTGCAACGCTTCGGCCCCATCCATGTGCTGGTGAACAACGCCGGCCAAGCCAGCAGCGAACCGATTGAAAAAACCGATTTGGCTTTGTGGCAACAAATGCTGAATGTCAACTTGACCGGCACCTACCTGTGCACGCAAGCGGCGTTGCCGTCGATGAAAGAAGCGGCCGCACAAGGGGTGTCCGGTCGCATCATCAACATCGCCAGCACCGCGGGGCTCAAGGGCTATGCGTATGTCACTGCCTATACCGCAGCCAAGCACGGCGTGGTTGGGTTCACACGCGCCTTGGCGCTTGAACTCGGCAACAAAAACATCACCGTCAACGCCTTGTGCCCTGGCTACACCGAGACCGACATTGTGAAAGACGCCTTGGCGTTCATTGTGAAAAAGACCGGCAAAACAGAAGAGCAAGCCCGCGCGCGCATGACGGCACGTAACCCTCAGCAACGCATGGTGCAGCCCTCAGAAGTGGCGCAGTCGGTGCTGTGGCTGTGCAGCGAAGGCAGCCAAGCGATCAACGGTCAAGCCATTGCCATCGATGGCGGGGAGTTGGCAGGATGAGCGCACTCGCAACCCAAGACCACGAGCTGCGCGCCCACGCAG
>JBPCSU010000238.1:0-11612 GCA_051006815.1 Limnohabitans sp. | reverse complement strand
GCAACTGACCAAGCCCGATGCCATCGTGATGCACCCGGGCCCCATCAACCGAGGCGTGGAGATTGACTCGGCCGTGGTCGATGGGCCGCAAAGTGTCATCTTGTCGCAGGTGACGTTTGGTATTGCTGTGCGTATGGCCGTGATGTCCATCGTGGCGGGGAATGAAGCATGAACATCCTGATTCAAAACGGTCGTGTCATTGACCCAGCCTCTGGTTTTGACCACGTGGCCGATGTGGCGGTGGCCGATGGCCACATCGTGGCGATTGTGAAAAGTGACGCAAAAGCAGGCGAGAAGTTGCCCGCCAACTTCAAAGCTGAACAAACCATCGACGCGAAAGGCTGCATCGTCGCCCCCGGCTTGGTCGACTTGCAAGTGCGCTTGCGCGAACCCGGCTACGAGCACGAAGGCATGCTCGACTCTGAGCTCACGGCGGCTGTGGCCGGCGGTGTGACCAGCCTGGTGTGCCCGCCCGACACCGACCCCGTGTTGGATGAGCCCGGTTTGATTGAGATGCTCAAGTTCCGCGCCGAAAAATTGCACCGCGCCCGTGTGTTCCCCTTGGGCGCGCTCACCCGGGGTTTGAAAGGCGAGGTGCTGACCGAAATGTCAGACCTCACCGACGCTGGCTGCGTGGGCTTTAGCCAAGCCGAGGTGCCGTTGGAAAACACGCAAGTGTTGCAACGCGCCCTGCAATACGCCGCCACCTTTGGTTACACCGTGTGGTTGCGCCCACAAGACATGCACTTGGGCAAAGGCGTGGCGGCCAGCGGTCCCCTCGCCACGCGTTTAGGTTTGAGTGGTGTGCCTGTGGCGGCCGAGACCATTGCCTTGCACACCATCTTTGCGCTCATGCGCAGCACCAAAGCGCGCGTGCACTTGTGCCGCATCTCCAGCGCTGAAGGTGTGGAGCTGGTGCGTGCGGCTAAGAAAGAAGGCTTGGCAGTCACGGCGGATGTGAGCATCAACTCGCTGCACCTGAGCGACCACGACATTGGCTACTTCGACAGCCGCGCGCGCGTGACGCCGGTGTTGCGCCAACAGCGCGACCGCGATGTCCTGCGTGCCGCACTGGCCGATGGCACGATCGACGCCTTGGTGTCAGACCACACGCCGGTGGACGTGGACGCCAAAGCCTTGCCGTTCGCCGAAGCCGAGCCGGGGGCCACTGGCTTGGAGCTGTTGCTCAGCCTGTCCCTCAAGTGGGCGCAAGACAGCCAGGTCAGCCTGCTGCGTGCCCTCGATGTGCTGACCGCACAACCTGCCCATGTGTTGGGCAAGATCGCCGGTCAAAGCGACAGCCTAGGTCAGCTGCGTGTGGGCGGCGTGGCCGACGTGGTGGTGTTCGACCCCGAGGCGCAATGGCACGTCACCCCCGATGCGCTGAGCAGCCAAGGCAAGCACACCCCCTTTGCGTTTGACATGACGGGCATGGCCTTGCCTGCGCGCGTCAAAGCCACCTTGGTGGCCGGGCGCGTAGCTTACCAAGCAGCTCAATAAAACGCGTATGCAAACCTGGCGCGCACTCTGCAAATTGGCGCGCGTGCTGGGTTGGGTGTTGCACGGCTATTGGCGTGTGCGCACCGTGTTCCCCACATTGAGTGACGCGCAGCAAGCCCGCGCTGTCGAAGTGTGGGCGCGTGGCATGCTGGCCATCATCGGTATCGAGGTCCGTGTCAAAGGCCATCCGGCGACAGGGCCGGTGCTGATGGCGTCCAACCATATTTCGTGGCTCGATATTTTGGTGATGCATGCCGCTTGCCATTGCCGCTTTGTGGCCAAGTCTGAAATTCGCAACTGGCCCTTGGTGGGCGTGCTCACCACAGGCGGTGGCTCGCTCTACATCGAGCGTGCGTCAAACCGCGACGCCATGCGTGTGGTGCACCAAATGGCCGAGGCTTTGCAACAAGGCCAGGTGCTCGCGGTGTTTCCCGAAGGGGGCACGGGCGACGGCATCACGCTGTTGCCGTTCCATGCCAATTTGTTGCAAGCTGCGATTGCGGTGGATGCCCCCATTCAACCCATTGCCTTGCAGTTCTTAGACGCACAGACGCAGCAAGTGAGCCTGGCGCCTTGCTACCACCATGACGACACCTTGCTCGGCTCGCTGTGGCGCACGCTGTGCGCGCCACCCCTGCTGGCACAGGTGCGTTATGGCAACAGCCAACATGCACAAGGGCGTAACCGCCGCGAGTGGGCGCAAGACTTGCAAGCCACGGTGGCACGGTTGTGTCAGTGATATCCTTTGCGACTTATGGCAACTCAAAAATCCATCTCATCTTCAACGTCCTCCAAGGCCAAGGCCTCGACGACGGCTGCTAAAAAATTCGCCGTCAAAAAAGTGCCCACACGCACGGTGAAGGCGGCTCCCCCTGTTGTCAAGAAAAAGAAAAAAGCGAAGTCGGCTGACATGGACGTGATGTTTGAATTGGCAGCGGAAACCTTCCGCGTGATGTCTGCGCCCATGCGCTTGAAAATCATCAACTGTTTGTGCGCGGAAGAAAAAAATGTGGGTCAACTCTTGGAAGAAATCGACACCACGCAGCCCAATATGTCACAGCACTTGAACACCTTGTTCAAAGCCAAAATTTTGGGTCGACGTCGTGAAGGCGTGCAAATTTATTACCGCATCATCAACGAACGTGTGGTGACCTTGTGCCGTGCCGTGTGTACACAAATAGCGATTGACAGCGAAATTCCGCACGAATAAGCGCGTTGAATCAAGCAAATTAAAAGGGCCGCATGCGGCCCTTTTTTTCATGGAAACATGAATGCGTTAAGGCTTCAAATACACATGGCCTTCTTTGGCTTGCAAGCGAGCCACTTCGGCCACGCCTGAGGGTACGATCTTGGCTTCCATCGACACTTTGTTGGGGTCGATGTTGCGCGACGTCAAGGTGTTGTTGCACACCCGAAATTGCACGCCTTTGCCGGCTAAGTCAGACACCATGCCGCTGAACTCACGCCCCTTGTTGTCTTTGGCGCCATCCAACAAAAAGTCGATACCGGGGCCATGTGTGACCACGGTGATTTTGGCCGTGGCATCGGCATTCAAGTGGTTGCGCACATTGCCCAAGATGGCGGCAGCCGTGTCTACGCCGGTGTTGACGTGGTAGACCACCTTGATGTCTTGGGCATGTGCCATGCCAAAGTTGAGCGCCAACCACAAGGCGGCGCAAATGTGGGAGATGTGTTTGATCAATATCATTTCAGTTCTCACATCAAGCTGTCAGCCCAAATATTTTGGGCCCAGTTCCAAGCGTAGATACCTTCCAACTCGTTGGGCGCAGAGGACACACCGCCTGAACCGGGAACGGTTTTGTAGGTCTTGTCCTTGTCGTCGTATTGGTGAACCGATGCGACGTGGACCACCAACTTGTCGTTCACAAAGCTGTAGCAGGTGTTGCTCAAGAATGGTGCGGGGTTGACTGGCATGTCAGAGAGTTGAGCCACGATGGCGGCAGCCGTGACCTTGCCGTGCGAATTGGCCATGTGGCCTGACTTGGGCATGAGGGGGGCGAGCATGATGGAGTCGCCAATTACATGGATGTCTTTGGCCTGCGTAGACTCAAAGGTTTGGTAGTGCACCCCACACCAACGTGCATTGACGTTGGCCAAGTTCGATTGCACTGCAATGCTGCCAGCGCGCATGGCAGGCAACACGTTTAGCACGTTGGCTTTGACGTCGTTTTGCACATCGAATTTCAAGGTGTTTGTCTTGGCATCCACCGCCATCACTTTGTGCTGAGGCATGTATTCCAAGATGCCTTTGTAGTTGTCTGCCCAAAACTTCTTGAACAGGGGACCTTTGGACGTCACGTCTTGGTTGGCATCCAAGATCAACACCTTGGATTTGGGTTTGTGCTGCTTGAAGTAATGCGCTACTTGGCTGGCACGCTCGTACGGTCCGGGTGGGCAACGGTAGGGGGCCTCGGGGATGGTGATGGCGTAGACGCCACCGTCCGCCATAGACTCGAGTTGCTTGCGCAGCGCCAAGGTTTCTGGACCAGCTTTCCAAGCCTGCAAGATTTGGCCGGAGGCATTGGCTTCTTTGAGGCCGTCGATGGTGTTGAACATCAAGTCAATACCGGGAGACATGACCAACTTGTCGTAACGGATGACGGGGCCACTGGCGAGGGTGACAGTTTTCTTGGCCGCGTCGACGCTGGCCACGTAGTCACGCACGATGTTCACGCCGTGCTTGCCTGAGAGCTTGTCATAAGGCGTGGTGATGTCGGCCATGGTCTTGCTGCCGCCAATCACCAAGTTGGAGATGGGGCAAGAGATGAAGTCACCATTGGGTTCGATCAAGGTGACATCGATTTGGTAGTTCGACAACATGCGCACATATTTGGCCGTGGTGGCGCCGCCGTAGCCGCCACCCACCACCACCACGCGTGCTTTTTCAGGCACGCGACCGACAGACGCACAACCCACCATGCTGCCCAAAGCACCGACAGAACCAAGAGCCAAAGAGGCTTGAACAAAACTGCGACGTTTCATGATGAATCCTTAATTAACGCTTGGTGCCAGCGTAGTAGCTGGAGATGGTGTCGATTTGTGCATCGGTCAGGCCCTTGGTGATTTGGTGCATCACGGTGGCGGGACGGCTGCCGTCTTTGAACGCTTTCATTTGCAAGACCATGTAGTCTTTGGGCATGCCGACCAACGAGGGAATCGCTGAACCTTCGGTGGTACGGCCATCGGTGCCATGGCAATTGGCGCACATAGCGGCTGTGGCACGGCTATGCAGTTGTGCTGCATTTTGTTGCTGCGCATGGGCGAGAGAACCGAGGCCAGAAGCCAAGGTCACAGCTGCCAAAAGGCGCACCAAGCGGAAGTGAGAAGTTTTCATGGAGACCTCGTTGAACGGGATGAATCAATCAGTGATGGGTAATATATCGAAAATGTGAAAACGCCATCACGGGGTTAACACCCAGCGATGGCGTCAGCTTGACGACAAAAACTATACCGTACCGAGGTTGTGTTTAAGGCTGCATCAGGGTGGGAGCACTGACGGGCGGTGCATCCAGCCAGCGGTCAATGAGGCCTGCACCCATCCACATGCCGATCAGCGCCACCCATGCTGTCAGCGCAAAAATGGCACCACCTGTCACGCCAGCGCCCACGGCACAACCCCCTGCGAGCATGGCGCCAAATCCCATCAAGATGGCTCCGATGATGTAGCGCCGCATGGCGTAGCCATCTTTGAATCCTTCCAATTTAAATTCTTTGCCGAACCACGCGGACAAGAAAGAACCCAAAAAAACACCCGGCAACAAGCCAAAGTCAAAACCGATGGCGGGTGGGTTGGGGGCCAACACGCGCATCAACCATTCCGCCGAAGGGCCACTGAAAGTGATGCCCTGAATGTGCACCACTTCAAAAGAGGCTTGCGACACCCGGAACGAGTACCACCAAGCCAGCGCCACGCTCAGGCCGGTACCAATGCCCCCAACCCACATCCATGCGCGTTGTGTGGTGCGCGTGGTGAAGTACAGCGCTGCCAACAACCACACCAACCCCACGGCCAAACCGGTGGTGTGGCTCCAACCCAAGAGGGCCAGCAGGTCGCGGCTGGCACCTCCTTCAACGATCCACCAATTGGTGATCTCACTGCGCAGTGGCGACAGTGCGCCCGAAAGCGCCGACTGCGCTGTCACGGCGAACACCAAACCAGATAGCAGTGCACGTAAGTTGCCGTTGGCCGATAACACCAGCAAGCGACTGGCGCAACCGCGCGTCATGATCATGCCTGCGCCAAACATCAGCCCACCAAGCAAGGCCCCAGACAAGCTACCGCGTGTAGCCAGCTGGCGGGTGGTGGAAACGTCCAAGGCGCCTAAAACAATCAGGCCTTGAATGGCGATCACGGCAGTAGAGAAAGTCAGCAACCACACTGACAACTTCTCGCCAAACTGGCGGTGCCAGAATTCAACGACGGCAGCGCGCAAACAAAAGCGCGACCGTTGGCCAAAAAAGCCGAACAACAAACCCACGCACAAGCCACCGACAGCCAGCACCAAGGGTTCGCCATAGGATTCATTCAAAGCGGTGAAGTTCATATGATTTAGTCTACGCTTATATTTGAACTATGCTAAGAGGGCTGTTGCGGTGCTGGTTTGATGTACGTCAAGCGCTGCAGTGCACGGCGAAAGGAAAAGGTGGGTGGCATGTGTGAATGGTTGAATCGGGGTCGTTGGCTGGTGGTGTGTCTGTGTTGGGTGTGCTGGGTGTCAGGTGCGCAGGCTCAGAACGCGCCGCGTCCTTTGATGCAAGCAAAGGGGGTGGTGCCCCATGTGTACTACGTCCAAGGGGTGTCCGAAATGGGCTCTTCAGCCAATCAAAACTTCATCTCTAACGCGGGCTTTGTCGTCACTCCCGCCGGGGTGGTGGTGATTGATGCGCTGGGGTCACCCGAGTTGGCCCGTCGTTTGATGGCAGAGATTGCCAAGGTCACCTCCAAGCCCATCCATACCGTGGTGTTGACCCACTACCACGCTGACCATATTTACGGGTTGCAAGTGTTCAAAGATGCAGGTGCACGGGTGGTCGCCCATGGTGCTGCGCGTGAGTACCTGACTTCCGATACGGCTCGGTTGAGGCTCGAGGCGTCGCGCCAAGAGTTGTGGCCCTGGGTCGATGAAAAAACCCGCTTGGTTCCAGCAGACGAATGGTTGGACGCCGGAAAAACGCTCACGGTGGGTGGCGTGCGATTTGACATTCGCCCCGTGGGTCCTTCACACACGGCTGAAGATTTGGTGGTCTACTTGCCCAGCCAAAAAGTTCTGTTCGCGGGAGACTTGGTGTTTCGCAACCGCATTCCCTTTGTGGGGCAGGCCAACAGCCAACATTGGATTGAGGCGATGGACAGTCTGCTCAAATTCGATGCGCGTTGGGTGGTACCAGGACATGGCCCGATTTCGAATGACGCCAAAGGTGACATGACCTTGACGCGTGACTATCTGATTTATTTGCGCGAAGCCATGGGGCGTGCAGCCAAAGACATGGAGCCTTTTGACAGTGCCTACGCCAACACCGATTGGCGACGTTTCGAGAAAATGCCTCTGTTCAAATCAGCCAACCGTATGAATGCGTACAACACCTATTTGTTGATGGAGCAAGAAAGCAAGTGATGTGGACCAACCGCCGTCAAAGTTTGCAAGCCCTCATGGTTGGTGGCTTGGGGTGGGGCGTGTCTGCACACGCGGCGCCTGTGGTGTTGCCTAGCACGGACTCTTTGTCTGCCTCGCTCGAAGACGCCTTGCGCCTGAAGCAGCCTTTGGTTGTCATGGTTAGTTTGCAAGGCTGTCCGTTTTGCAAAGTGGTGCGTGAAAACTACCTGAACCCGTTGCGCGCCAGTGGCTTGCAGGTGGTGCAAATCGACATGCGGGACCACCGACCTTTGATCGATTTCACAGGCGCCACCACCACGCACGATGCTTGGATACGACAGCAGCGCGTCAAGATTGCGCCAACGGTGCTTTTCTTCGGAGCACAAGGACGCGAAGTGGCCACACGCTTGAATGGTGCTTATCTGCCCGACTTCTATGGCGCCTACTTGGATGAGCAACTCGCCGTGGCGCGCAAAGCGGTGCAGGGGAGTGGCGCGTGATACCTATCAAGACTGAGTCCGCCTGGCGCGGCACCTCGGATTGACGCAAATGCGGCATCCGTGACATGGTGCTGTTTGCCAACTTGAACGAACAAGACTTCAACCTCATTCACGCCCCCATCGATGATTTGGTCTACCAACCCGGCGACACTTTGTACGAAGCCTTGGCCTCGGCGCTGGGCGTGTTCACCTTGCGTCAAGGCATGGTGAAGTTGGTGCGCGTTTCAGCTGATGGACGCGAACGTGTGGTGCGGGTGTTGGTACCGGGCGATGTCGCTGGCTTAGAAGCACTGGCGACTGGGCATTACGACTCGCAAGCCGTGGCACTCAGTGAGGTGTCGCTGTGCCGCATTCCTCTGGAGGTGATGCATCAACTGAGCGCAAACAGTCCGCGCATGCACCGTGAGCTGATGAAGAAATGGCAAAGCGCACTCAAACAAGCGGACGACTGGTTGGCCGACCTCAACTTTGGCTCAGCGCGTCAGCGGGTGGGTAACTTGATTCGGAAAATGCACGAAGTGTCGGGTGATGGCACCGCCAAGTTGTTTGGGCGTGACGACATGGGGGCAATGACCGATTTGAAATTGGAAACAGTCAGCCGTGAGGTGTCTGCCTTGGTTCGTGCTGAGGTGATTCGACCTCTCGACAAAGTGGGCCGACACTACGAAGTTCTCAAGCCAGAACTGCTGTGACAAACATCTAACAAGGAGACCGACGATGAAAAAATGGCTATTGGTTTTTGGGCTGCTTGGCATGTCGGGCGTCCAAGCGCAGCAGCACCCGTTGTTCAAAGAAGCTGATTTGCAATTAGGCGAAAAGTTGATTGCAGAAAACAAATGCAACGAATGTCACATTCGTCGCGTGGGTGGCGACGGCAGTGCCATCTACAAGCCCGCAGGTCGTATCAATACCGCTGGGGCACTGCGTGGCATGGTGGAGTACTGCAACACCGAGCTCAACTTGGGTTTCTTTCCTGAAGACACCAACGCTGTGGCAGCTGTCTTGAACAAGCAACATTACAAGTTTCGCTGAGCTTACAAAATGGTTTGGCGTAAACCCGAAGTCAGAGCCATGCAGGATGATTTATATTAGCGATTGTTAATATATAACTGATGTGGAAGGACTGTCTGTGAAAACACCAGATGGCATTCAATCGGGCCGCGTCCAAAAAGCGCCCGAGAATTTTTTAGACCGTGACGGCATCAGCGCCGTCATCGCCGAGAGCAAAGCAGGGCGTCGCAGCTTCATCCGCAACGCGTTTGCAGCGGCTGCCGCAGGCGCTGTCGCCCCCATGGCCTTGGCGCAAGGCAACCCTGTTCCCACCGAAGGTGGCGACCCCAACATCTTGAATCTGCCCGAGCACGCCACAGGACTCGGTCAAGGCGTCGCAGCCAATGGTGGCTATGGTGTGCCTTCCAAGTTCGAGTCAAACGTGCAGCGTCGCCAAAGCCCTGGCTTGACTCAGACCACGCAAGCCTCGGTGTCGTTTGCGCCTTTGCAATCGCTGTTTGGCATCGTCACGCCGAGCGGCTTGCATTTCGAACGTCACCACCAAGGCTGGTGTGACATTGATCCTTCCAAACACCGTTTCATGATCAATGGCATGGTCAAGTCACCCAAGGTGTTCACCATGGACGAGATCATGCGTTTGCCTTCGGTGTCACGTTTTCACTTCATCGAGTGCGGTGCGAACACGGCGGTCGAGTGGGGCAACGTAGCTGTGCCCACGGTGCAATACACCCACGGCATGATTTCATGCAGCGAGTTCACAGGCGTGCCACTCATCACCTTGCTTGAAATTGCAGGTGCTGACTTGAAGAATGGCAAGTTTGTTTTGGCCGAAGGCGGTGATGGTTCTTCCATGACGCGCACCATCCCCATGAGTCTTATCACCTCCGGTGAGGTGTTGGTGGCTTACGGTCAAAACGGTGAAATGCTGCGTCCCGAAAACGGCTATCCCCTGCGCTTGGTGGTGCCTGGTATTCAAGGCGTCAGTTGGGTCAAGTACCTGCGCCGTGTGGAAGTGGGCGACAAGCCTTACGCCGCCAAAGACGAAGCTGTGCACTACATGGACTTGATGCCCGATGGTCAACACCGTCAGTACACCAACATCCAAGAATGCAAGAGCGTGGTGACCACACCTTCTGGTGGTCAAGTGTTGTTGGACAAAGGTTTCTACAACATCACGGGTTTGGCTTGGTCGGGCCGCGGCAAGATTCAAAAAGTAGACGTGTCAGTAGACGGTGGCCGCAACTGGCGCCAAGCCCGCTTGGAAACACCGGTGCTCAGCAAGGCGTTGACACGCTTCAACATTGACTGGGTGTGGGACGGCAAGCCCGCCATCATCCAAAGCCGCGCCACAGACGAAACAGGGTTTGTGCAACCCACCTACAAGCACTTGCGTGCAGCGCGCGGTACCCGCTCGATCTATCACAACAACGCCATCCAATCGTGGTTGGTGCAAGAAAACGGCGAGGTCAAGAATGTCCAAGTTTCGTAAAGTCGTTTTGACCGTCGCCTTGTTGGCTGCTGCGGGCTGGGCCAGCGCGCAAAGCACGGCTTACCCAGGTGTGGGTCGTCCTGCCACGGCCAAAGAAATTGCTGCATGGGACATCGATGTCCGTCCAGACTTCAAAGGCTTGCCTGTTGGCTCTGGTTCGGTGGAGAAAGGCCAAGACTTGTGGGAGGCCAAATGCGCCCACTGTCATGGTGTGTTTGGTGAATCCAACGAAGTGTTCAGCCCTTTGATTGGCGGTACCACCAACGACGACATCAAAACAGGCAATGTGGCCAATTTGAAGCGTGCTGATTTTCCAGGGCGTACCACCATCATGAAGGTGGCCACGGTGTCCACGCTGTGGGACTACATCAACCGCGCCATGCCTTGGACTGCGCCGAAATCACTCAAGCCCGATGAGGTGTATGCCGTCACCGCTTACTTGCTGAGCTTGGCGAATGTGGTGCCTGACAACTTTGTGCTGTCAGACAAAAACATCGCTGAGGTGCAAAAGCGCATGCCCAACCGCAACGGCATGACCACCCAGCACAACATGTGGCCAGGCAAAGAATTCAAAGGCACAGCCAAGCCAGACACAGCCAATGTGGCTTGTATGAAAGACTGCGTGCCCGAGGCCAAAGTCGCTTCTATGTTGCCCGACTACGCACGCAATGCGCATGGCAACTTGGCCGATCAAAACCGGTTGGTTGGTCAGCAGCATGGCGCCAACACCACCGTGCCTGAAAACAAAACCGCAGGAGTCGGCGCTGTGGCTGCAGCGCCTGCCGCAACAGCCAAGCCTGTTGCCAAAGCGGCAGACCCTGCTTTGGCTTTGTTGGCCAAGCACACCTGCACCGCTTGTCATGCCCAAGACCGTAAGGTGGTGGGTCCCAGCTTCAACGATATTGCCAAAAAGTACCCAGGCAAAGCAGACTATTTGGCAGGCAAGATCAAGTCAGGCGGTTCGGGTGTGTGGGGGGCGATTCCCATGCCCGCGCAGAGCGCACCTGACGGGGACATCAAAACCATTGCGAACTGGCTAGCTGCTGGTGCGGCAAAATAACTTCAACTCATTTTTAGGAGCACTTCAATGCAAACTCGTCGCGAGACCCTCAAGCACAGCGCTGCTGTAGCTGGCCTTTTGGCCTCTACCGGCCTGTTTCCACAATACGCGCAAGCGTTTGACAAAGCAGCGTTTGACACCAAGAGTGTGAACGAAGCTGTCAAAGCCATGGGCGGTGCGGCCCCCGTGGAAAGCAAAGACGTCACCATCACCGGTCCAGACATCGCTGCAAACGGTGCTGTGGTGCCACTGGGCGTGAGCACCAGTTTGGGTAATGTCAAACGCATGTTGTTGTTGGTTGAGAAAAACCCATCGGCCTTGATCGCCATGTTCAACGTGTCGCCTGAGGTAGAAGCCAACTTCTCCACACGCGCCAAGATGGGCCAATCGTCAGACGTGTATGCGATTGCCATCACCAACGATGGAAAAGCTTTCTT
>JBPCSU010000237.1:0-4538 GCA_051006815.1 Limnohabitans sp. | reverse complement strand
CGCATAGCTTTTGGTTGGACACCGGGCACACGGTCAGTGGCGTGCGGTCTTTGGCCAAGCGGGCCATGAGTGCGGCGTCGTGCACGGCTTGCACGCCGTGGTCGATGCGCTCGACGTGCAACACATCCAAGGCCCTCCACATATAGGCAGGCGGGCCTTCCTCTCCGGCATGGGCGACAAGGTGCAAGCCGTGTGCGTGCGCCAAGGCAAACACGTTTTTGAATTTTTCAGGTGGGTGGCCCACTTCGCTTGAATCCAAACCCACGCCAATGAATTTGTCTTTGAACGGCAAAGCGTATTGGAAGGTTTGCAATGCCGCTTCTTCGATCAGGTGGCGCAAGAAGCACAAGATGAGCTGCGCGCTCACGCCCAGTTGGGCTTGGGCATCGACGCACGCGCGGTGCAAACCATTGATGACCGTGGCCATGGGCACGCCGCGCTCGGTGTGGGTTTGGGGGTCGAAGAAGATTTCGGCATGCACCACATGGTCGGCCGCTGCGCGTTGCAAGTAGGCCCAGGCCATGTCGTAAAAGTCTTGCTCGTGCAGCAACACGCTGGCACCGGCGTAATAAATGTCGAGAAAGCTTTGCAGGTTGGTGAACGCATACGCCGCACGCAAGGCCTCGACGTTGGCGTAGGGCAGCTTCACGCCATTGCGTTCGGCCAACGCAAAGATCAGCTCAGGCTCGAGCGAACCTTCGATGTGAATGTGCAGCTCGGCCTTGGGCATTTCGCGCAAGAGCTGAGGCAAACGGTGGGGCGCAACCGCATGAACTTTGAACATGGTTTTCTCCTAGCGAGGTGTTCATACTACCCAAGAATCCAACCCGCCCAAAGAAAAAGCCACCCGTCGGGTGGCTTTTTCATACGAGCGAAAAGCGGATTATTTCGCGCCTGGCACTTTGCCTTCAACGCCTTTGACGTAGAAGTTGATGCCGCTCAAGAACTTGTCATCAGCGACTTCGTCTTTCTTCAGCACTTCTTTGCCTGTGTTGTCAGCCAAGGGGCCTTTCCAACTGGCGAAGCTGCCATCTTTCAAACCCTTCTTGACTTCGTCCACTTTGGCTTTGGTGTCTGCAGGCACGTCTTCGGCAATCGACACGATGTCAATCGCGCCATCTTTCACGCCCGACCAGGTGTGTGCGCCACCCGTCATCTTGCCTTCCAAGGCGGCGCGGGTGGCGTTGATGTAGTAAGGCGTCCAGTTGATGACGGCGGAGGCCAAGTGAGCTTTGGGGCCATAGGCGGTCATGTCAGAATCCCAACCGAAGGCGCGCTTGCCTTTGTCTTGGGCTGTTTTCAACACCGCAGGTGAGTCTGTGTTTTGGAACAAGATGTCAGCGCCACCGTTGATCAGCGATGTGGCAGCTTCGGTCTCTTTCGGTGGGTTGAACCACTCGTTGACCCACACCACTTTGGTCTTGACTTTGGGGTTGCTCGATTGCGCGCCCAAGGTGAAGCTGTTGATGTTGCGAATGACTTCAGGAATTGGGATCGATGCCACCACACCCAAGGTGTTGCTCTTGGTCATCTTGCCCGCGATCACGCCCGCCATGTACGCACCTTCGTAGGTGCGGCTGTCGTAGGTGCGCATGTTGGGGGCTTGTTTGTAGCCGGTGGCGTGCTCGAACTTCACGTCGGGCGTGTCTGCTGCCACTTTCAGCATGGGCTCCATGTAGCCAAAGGTGGTGCCAAACACCAACTTGTTGCCTTGGCCCACCATGTCACGGATGACGCGCTCTGCGTCAGCTGACTCGGGCACGTTCTCAACGAACGAGGTGGAAATTTTGTCGCCGAATTCTTTCTCCAAGGCCTTGCGTGCGTTGTCGTGTGCACAGGTCCAGCCGCCGTCGCCCACAGGGCCCACGTAGGCAAATGCAATTTTCAAGGGCTCGGGTTTGGCTGCAGAGGCAGGCGCTTCCGCCGGCTTGACTTCTTCCTTCTTGCCACAGCCCACCAACACAGCAGTCGCCACGGCAGTCATAGCGGCAGCGTGCAACCAACGACGTTTTTTCAAATCAGTCATGCAATTTCCTTTGATGAAAAAGTAAGGGTGAAAAAAATTAGGACCCAGGGTGAAACGGTTTGCCAATCGACGCCGGCATGTTGACACGCAACCAACGCGGGTTACGCGAAATCAAGGCCAGCACCACGATGGTGGACAAGTAAGGCAGCATACTCAAAAACTGGCTGGGCACATCCACACCCGTCGCCTGCAAATGGAACTGCAGCATCGTCACACCCCCAAACAAATAAGCACCTAGCAACACGCGTGCCGGGCGCCACGTGGCAAAGGTGGTCAGGGCCAAAGCAATCCAACCTTTGCCCGCAATCATGCCCTCGACCCACAACGGCGTGTAGATGATGGCGATGTAGGCCCCTGCCAAACCACACAAGCCACCGCCGACCACCACGGCACCCAAACGGATTTGGCGCACGGGGTAGCCCAA
Source organism: Limnohabitans sp. (assembly GCA_051006815.1). Classification (GTDB taxonomy): domain Bacteria; phylum Pseudomonadota; class Gammaproteobacteria; order Burkholderiales; family Burkholderiaceae_C; genus Limnohabitans. The sequence continues at coordinate 2,088 of JBPCSU010000237.1, read as the reverse complement.
GGCATGGGCCGATTCGGGGGATTCACCCACCGCACGCAAGATCAACCCGGCGCGGGTGCGGTACAAGAAATAAATCAAGGCCAAGGTCAAGGCAATGGCACCGTAGACCAACGGGTGGTGTCGGAACAAAGCAGGCCCCACCAACGGCACATCAGCCAACAACGGCACTTCAAACTGCATGCGCTCGGGCAACTTGGCTTGCACAAAGTTCACCCCGACAAAGGCGGAAAAGCCACCGCCAAACAAGCTCAGCGCCAAGCCGGTGGCGTATTGGTTGGTGTTGAGCCAAATGACCAACACACCAAACAGTGCCGCCATGAACGCCCCAGCGCCAATTCCTGCCGCAAAGCCCAACAGGTCGTTCCCCGTGGTGGCCACCGTGGCAAAGCCTGCAATGGCGGCACACAGCATCATGCCTTCGGCGCCTAGGTTCACGATGCCGGCTTTTTCGTTGATCAGCAAGCCCAACGAAGCCAGCGCCAAAACGGTGCCCGCGTTCATGGTGGCGGCCCACAAGAGTGCGTAAGTCTCCATCACAGTGCCCCCACAGAATTGGCTTGCGTGGTGCGGGGCACCCACCGCAGGCGGTAGAGCATCAGGGTGTCACACGCCAACAGCGTGAACAGCAACAGCCCTTGGAACACACCGGTCAATGAACGCGGCAACCCCAAGCGCGATTGCGCCAACTCGCCGCCGATGTAGAACATGCTCATCAACACCGCCGACAACACCATGCCCACCGGATGCAAGCGCCCCACGAAGGCCACGATGATGGCGGCAAAGCCATAGCCCGCGGGCACAAACGGTGTGAGCTGGCGCAACGGCCCGGCCACTTCTAACGCACCTGCCAGACCCGCGGCAGCACCCGAGGTCAGCAGCGCCAACCACAATGCCTTGCGCGACGAGAAGCCCGCGTAGCGCGCGGCATCGGGGGCCAAGCCACCCACTTGCTGCGCAAAGCCGGCATGGGTGCGAAACAAAAACACCCACAACCCCGCGGCACCGGCCAAGGCCAACAGCACACCAATGTTCACGCGTGTGCCGGTGATGAGTTTGGGAATTTGTGTGATCGCATCAAAGGTTTTGGTTTGCGGAAAGTTGTAGCCCAGTGGATCTTTCCAAGGGCCATAGACCAAATAGTTCAACAGCATGATGGCCACATACACGAGCATCAAGCTGACCAAAATTTCGCTGGCATGAAAGCGGTCGCGCAAAAACGCGGTGAAGCCCGCCCACACCATGCCACCCACCACGCCGGCGAGCAAGATGAGCACCCAATAGCCCGCGCCGGTGTTGGCATCGGCCATCAGGGCCACGCCCGATGCAAACAACGCCCCAATGACAAACTGCCCTTCGGCCCCGATGTTCCACACATTGGAGCGAAAGCACACTGCCAAGCCCAACGCGATCAGCAGCAGCGGCGTGGCTTTGACCATCAGCTCAGACAAGGCGTACACGCTTTTGATGGGCTCCCAAAAAAACACCTGCAAACCACGCACCGGGTCTTTGCCCAGCGCCACAAACAACATCACCCCCAACACCACGGTGATGGCCAGTGCCAACAAAGGCGAAGCGTAGCGCCACACCTGAGACGGTTGGGCGCGCGGTTCAAGACGCAGCATGGGTCACCTCCTCTGTCGCGGGGGCATCCCACAGGCCACTCATCCATGCGCCGATGCGCGACACATGGGCTTCTTCACGCGACAGCGCGGGCGACAAACGCCCTTCGGCCATCACATGCAAGCGGTCTGACAGCTCTAACAATTCGTCCAACTCCTCACTCACCACCAACACGGCACAGCCCGCATCCCGCAAAGCCAACAGAGCGGCACGAATTTGCGCGGCAGCGCCTACGTCTACACCCCAAGTGGGTTGCGACACGATGAGCAACTTGGGAGCCGCTTCGATCTCGCGCCCCACCAAAAACTTTTGTAAATTGCCGCCCGACAGGGAACGCGCAGCCGCATCGGGGCCACCCGCTTTCACTTGGTACTTGGCGATGATGTGGGCCGCTTGGGCGTGCAGTGTTTTTAAATTCAGCCAACCCAATGCGCCGAGCCAGCCCGTGTGCGCCACCGCGTCATGGCG
>JBPCSU010000236.1:0-3507 GCA_051006815.1 Limnohabitans sp. | reverse complement strand
GGACAACGCCGACTTGGTCGGGTTCAGCATGCTCGAACTGCACCGCTTGGGCCTGCTGGTGCTGGGCCAACGTGGAAAGCTCAAAAAACTAGAGGGTGAATTGGAAGAATCTGAATTCGCCAAACTGCTGATGGCTTTGCGCCTGAGCCTGATTTTGTGCCACGCCCGCCAAGACCCCGACTACCAGAAATTAACGTTGCACTGTGACGAACACAAACAGCGCATCACCCTGAGCGCCACAGAGGCATGGGCAAGCGAGTACCCGCAATCGACGCACTTGCTGAAACAAGAATCTGTCTCATGGCAAAAAACCCCGTGGGGGTTTGAGTTTGTGACAAAACCATGACGCATATGACACTTGGTGATTTAATTTAAACGGTATAAACTGTTTATTCTTTTAAATTTCAAGGAACTCCCGTGAGCACCACTGCTAAAAAAGCCCCTATCAAAACCACGACCCGAACAGCCGCCAAAAAGGCGCCTCAAGCCGCCGCTAAGAAACCCGTCGTGAAGAAAGCAGTTGCCAAACCAGCAACTAAGCCCGTGACCCGTGCCGCCAGCAAAACAGCCTCTGCCAAGCCAACAAAGCCGGCTAAACCTGTGAAACCAGCCAAGGTGAAAAAGCCCAAACTGGTTCGTGACAGCTTCACCATCCCCAAAGACGAATACGTGGTGATTGACAGCCTCAAGCTGCGTGCTGGCAAATTGGGTCAGTCTGTGAAGAAAAGCGAATTGCTGCGTGCGGGTGTCAAGGCATTGGCTGCCATGACAGACATTCAATTCAAAGCTGCTTTGAGCAACGTTCCCACAATCAAGACCGGTCGTCCCAAGAGCGCGAAATAAGCTCTGGACACGCGACGGTCAACAACACTGTTTGAGGTTGACCGTCGCGCACACGGGTGCGCAACCACCACACAGCGCCTTTGCGCACGGCACAGGCGGACTCCGACATACCCAGCAAGCGCGACACAATCTGCCCCAAGTAGGGCTGATGCCCCACCAACAAAACAGGACCTTTCATGTGCGGACCTGTTTCAGGGTGCCACTTGATCAGTGCCAACACATCGTCCACCAGGGTCTCGGGCACCAACTCATCGCGCAATTTAAATTTACGTCCTAAGGGCGCCACGGTTTGCTGGGTGCGCTTGGAAGGACTCACCAAAACGCGCGTTCCTTCTGGCAAGTGACGATCCAGCCACGAAGCCATGCGCATGGCTTGGCGTTCACCTTTGGGCGTCAGCGCACGTGACAAGTCATCGCGACCTTCATCGGCGGTTTCGGCTTCGGCATGGCGCCACAAAATCAAATCCATCGCATCCTCACATCTTGGCCGCATGCAACGCCATCAAGGCGGCTTGTGCGCCATGGCTCGTCGTCACGGCAGTTGATGGCACTTTGCTTGTGCTGCGACGCGGCTTGCTCGGCATCACGCGCGTGTAGTGGCCATCGGCATTCAAACTCCACGCATCGACGTTGTCGTGCAAATAGGCCACCAAGCACTCGTCGATCACACGTTGGCGGATTGCAGGATCTTCCACAGGCCAGGCCAATTCGACGCGACGCAGCATGTTGCGGTTCATCCAATCGGCGCTGGACAGATACAAAGACTCGTCATTGCCCGTTCGGAAATAAAACACGCGCGAATGCTCTAAGAAGCGACCGATGATGGAGCGCACACGGATGTTGTCAGTCACACCCGCACGCTGCGCCGGCAGCATGCAAGCGCCGCGCACGATCAAATCAACTTGCACGCCGGCCTGCCCGGCACGCACCAAAGCCTCCATCAGCTTTTCATCCGTCAAGGTGTTCATCTTTAAGATGATGCGACTGGTTACCCCTTGCAACGCGGCTTGCGCGGTCTGCTCAACCTTCTCGATCAAACTGCGCTGCAACTGAAATGGGGCAATCAACAACTTATTCAGACGCGGGATCTTGCTCTGATTGGCCAACAGGTTGAAAACACTTTCCACGTCCTGCGTAATTTTGGGGTCGCAGGTGATGTGACTCAGATCGGTGTACAGCTTGGCCGTGCGTGGGTTGTAGTTGCCTGTCGACAAGTGCGCGTAGCGTCGAATGCTGCGGCCTTCGCGGCGTGACACCAGCAACATCTTGGCATGCGTCTTCAACCCCACCACGCCATACACCACCTGCGCACCAATGTGTTCCAGCTTTTCTGCCCAGTTGATGTTGGCCTCTTCATCAAAGCGCGCTTTCAACTCCACCACCACCGTGACTTCTTTGCCGCGCTGCACCGCCTCACGCAACAACTCCATCAACACCGAATCGGCACCCGTGCGATAAATGGTTTGCTTGATGGCCAACACATCAGGGTCACGGACGGCTTCGCGCAAAAAGCTCAAAACACCATCAAAACTTTCATAGGGTTGGTGAATCATCACATCACCCAAACTGAGGCGATCAAAGATCGAGCCATTGGTCACCATGTGTTTGGGGTAACTGGCGTTGTAACGTGGGAACAACCATTTGGGGTTGTCCACCAAATCAATCAATTGGTTCAAACGTACCAAGTTCACAGGGCCATGCACGCGGTACAACGCGGACGGCGGGAGCTCAAACTGCTTCAACAAAAATTCAGACAAGTATTCTGAGCAACCCGAAGACACTTCGAGACGCACCGCTTCGCCATAGTTGCGATGCACCAAGCCTTTGCGCAAAGCCGTACGAAGGTTTTTGACGTCCTCTTCATCGACCGACAAATCAGAATGACGCGTCACGCGAAACTGAGAGAACTGCCCCACTTCACGTCCTGGAAACAAGTCCTTCAAATGGGCGCGCACCACACTGGAGATCGACACGAACAGTTGACGTTTGCCTGAGAGTTTGTCAGGCAACGGAATCAAGCGTGGCAGGCTGCGTGGCACTTTGACGATGGCAATTTCGTTGTCACGCCCAAACGCATCTTTGCCCGACAAGCGCACGATGAAGTTCAACGACTTGTTAGCCACCTGCGGAAATGGGTGCGCGGGGTCCAAGCCCACGGGCAACAGCAAAGGCCGCACCTCGCGTTCAAAGAACGACTTGACCCATTGGTGCTGCGCCAAGGTGCGCTCGCCATGCGACAGAATGCGCACGCCTTCTTTGGCAAACGCAGGCATCAGCACATCGTTGTACAAGGCGTATTGCTCATCGACCAAGGCGTGGGCCACATGGCTGAGTGAGCGCGCGGCCTCGGTGGGGGCCTTGCTGTGATCTACGCTGGCATGCAGTGCGGCACGCACTTCAAAAAACTCATCCAAGTTGGATGACACGATGCACAGGTAACGCAAGCGCTCGAGCAACGGCACCTCTGGGCGTTTGGCCCAATCGAGCACACGGTTGTTGAAGGCGAGCAGACTCAAGTCGCGGTCTAGCCATTCGGGCATGCCCGTTTTGTTCGCGATGTGCTCTTTCACTTTTGTCCCGATCGTCATAGCTCAACCTGTTTGTTGTCAGCCTCAGTGTCGGCTCAGAACGTGACAGATTTGTGACAGGCAACACAAGTTTCAG
>JBPCSU010000235.1:0-10267 GCA_051006815.1 Limnohabitans sp. | reverse complement strand
CCCACTTTCACCAACACGTCCCAGCGCTTGGCACCCAAGACACGCAGCACGTCTTCGAGCTCCGGCTCCAAGGTGGCCAAGCCGGTGGCGATGTTGACCATGATGGGGAAGAAGCTGATCAGGAACGCCGTCAAAATAGCGGGCCCCACACCAATGCCAAACCACACCACCAAGATCGGCACAAAGGCCGCTTTGGGTAAGGCGTTGAAACCGGTCATTAGGGGGTAGACAGCGGCGTAGGCCAAGCGTGAGCTACCAATCACAAAGCCCAACAGCACGCCCACGACGATGGCAATGCCAAACCCCACCATGGTCACCCAGAAGGTGCGCCACGCGTGGCCGGCGATCACGTCGCGGAACTCCACCATTTGTTCCCAAATGCGCAGCGGCGAGGGAAACACAAATTCAGAGACATGGAACAGCGTGCACAAGCCTTGCCAAATGACCAAGGTGGCGATCAGCAAGCCCCAGGGCGCCCATTTTTCGAGTTGTTTTTGATGCATGGTGGTTACTGCCCAATCTTGGCGCCGTCTTTACGCATGGCCCCAATGTGGCCGCGCAACTCGTGCACGATGTCGGTGAACTCTGGCGTGTAGGTGACTTCGAGGTCACGTGGACGCGGCAAGTTGATGTCGCGTTTGACCACAAAGCGGCCGGGGCTCTTGCTCATCACATAGACGGTGTCAGCCAAGAACACCGACTCGCGCAAGTCGTGCGTGACCAAGATGACGTTGAACTTTTGCTCGGTCCACAAATCGCGCAAGGTGCACCACAGCTCTTCGCGTGTGAAGGCGTCAAGCGCCCCAAACGGCTCGTCGAGTAACAACATCTTGGGTTCATGAATCAGCGCGCGGCAAATACTGGCGCGTTGTTGCATGCCGCCCGACAGCTCCCAAGGAAACTTGCGCTCGTAGCCGCCCAAGCCGACGCTTTGCAGCAGCTTGAGGGCGCGGGCTTCGTACTCGACTTTTTTCTCTTTGAAGTTCCAGCGGTAAGGCTCCACGATTTCCAAAGGCAACAACACGTTGTCCAGCGTGGTACGCCAAGGCAGCAGCGAGGGCGATTGAAACGCCATGCCACTGATCTTGAGCGGGCCATTGACGGGCTGCCCATCGACATGAATCTCACCACGGCTGGGCTTTTTCAAACCTGTGGTGAGCTTCATGAAGGTGGACTTGCCACAACCCGAGGGACCCACAATGGCAATGAACTCGCCTTGTTTGACCTGCAGGTTGATGTCTTCCACTGCAAAGTGGTTTTGCGCCAGCAACTCGTCGTTGTAGGCGAGCCAAACGTTTTGAAAATCGACGAAGTGTTCCGGAGAAGTGCTCATGCAACAGGGCCTGCTTACTTCTTGCCTTTGGGCAACACGTCGAGGTCTTTGGCGGCAGGCAAGAAAGAACCATTCCAAATGTCATCGGCTTTGACGCGGGTCTTGGTGTTGAACGCGTCAGACACTTGCGAGGCCATCAGCGCCAAGCGGGGGCCTTTGACTTGACCGAAGCCTTCGGTGCGGGCGTCAGGGCTGTTGATCACGGTGTCGATGGCCAGTTTCAAACGGCGTGTTTCGAGTTCGGTGTTGATGATGCCGTCACGGGCTTTGACGGTTTCAATGGCTTTGGCGGGATCGGCGATCACGTCTTTCGCGCCCTTGGCAAATGCCCCCAAGAAGGCTTTGATGGCCGCTGGGTTTTCTTTGATGAGTTTGGGTGAGGCGATGATGGCGTTGCCATACAACTTCACGCCGAAGTCTGGGTACTGCATGACGACCACGTCATCGGCTTTCACGCCACGGGCTTCGATGTTGAGCAACGAGGTGAAGGTGAAACCGGTGATGGCATCCACATCGCCGCGAACCAGCATGGTTTCACGCAGCGGGGGGTCCATCGACACCCAGTTGACGGTGCCCACGCTGTTGGCTTTGGCAAAGATGGGGAAGGCGCGACGACCGGCGTCAAACACAGGCGCGCCGAGTTTCTTGCCAGCCAAATCGGCGGTGGTTTTGATGCCTGATTTTTTCAACGCCATCACCGAAGCGGGGGGGTGGTTATAGACCATCATCACGGCCACGGGTTTGTTGGGTGCGTCGGGGTTGTTGGCGTGGAATTCCATCAAGGCGGCCAAGTCGGCAAAACCCAAGTCGTAGGCGCCAGAGGCCACGCGGTTCACCGCACCACCCGAGCCGTTGCCCGCGTCCACCGTCACATCCAACTTGGCATCTTTGAAATAGCCTTTGGCAGCGGGCACCAAGAAGAAGGCGGCAGGGCCTTCAAAACGCCAGTCAAGTTGGAATTTGAGTGGGGTGGTTTGCGCCGAAGCCCCTGCAAAGCTGGCCGCCAGTGCGAGGCCGAGGGTGGTTTTGAGGAAAGTGCGTTTGATCATGTGTGCCTCTGAAACGAATTGAAAATTTGTCATCCGATACCTTGCAATAAAGGTGCCCAATCCAAGCCCTTGTTTTGCAACCGGAAGGCGCAAATTGTGCGCGAGTTTGGTTTGTATACAAAAACGCCGCGCACCAATTTGGAGATTTGCCCGCGTCTGGTGCATAGGGGGATGACACTCGGGCATAAAAAAAGCCAGCGTGAACGCTGGCTTTTCTGAGGCGTAGGGGCTGCGCTTATTCAGCTTCCACGGTTTTGTGATGCTGGGCTGATTTGAACTTGCCCCAGGCCAACACAATCACCGCACCGGCACCTGCACAGGCCATGTGGAACCAGGGGTTGGCTTCACCAAAGGCTTTGAGCACCACGTCGTTGGCCACGGTTTCGCCACCCACCCAACCAATCAAGCAAGCGCCCAAGGTGATGATGACGGGGTAACGCTCCATCAGCTTGATCATCAAAGTGCTGCCGAAGATCACCAAAGGAATGCTGATGGCCAAGCCAATGATCAGCAACACTTCATCGCCCTTGGCCGCAGCGGCCACGGCAATCACGTTGTCCAAGCTCATCACCAAGTCGGCGATCAAGATGGTGCGAATGGCTGCGAACAAATTGCTGTGTTCGCTGGCTTCCTCTTCGTCCTCTTCTTCTGCTTCGAGCAATTGCGCGCCAATCCAAAGCAGCAGCAAGCCGCCCACGATTTGCAGGTATTCCAAGGTCATCAACTTGGCGGCCACCACGGTCAAGCCAATACGCAAGACCACAGCTGCGCCTGAACCGAACATGATGGCTTTTTTCTGTTGTTCGGGGGGCAGGCTGCGAGCTGCCAAAGCGATTACCACCGCGTTGTCGCCGGACAAGATGATGTTGATCCAAATAATCAGCGTCAGACCGAGCCAAAAGTCAGTGCTTTGTAGTAGTTCCATGTGTGATGTGCTCCAGGCGATGGGAATGTTGTTGTCGCGTCCTGCGGAAGGACGCTTTTTTGATCAGCGAGTGTAACGGCGTCCAATCAAACGGGCTGTTGGTATTACTGCTTATGCCTCAGACGGCATAGGGATTTGCCATGAAAAAAGCCCGCGCGAAGCGGGCTTGTGGTGGGGGGCAATGCGATCTCAGTGGCTGTCGGCTTGACGCGCAGCGGCCACAGCATCTGACTCGTCGGCAGAAGCACCGTTGAAGAACAGGTTCAGCAACACGGCAGAAATCGAGGCCAACAAGATGCCCGACTCAATGAGGGGGTGCAAGTTGTGGGGCATCCATTGCTTGAAGTTGGGCGCGATCAGCGGAATCATGCCGATGCCAATCGAGATGGCGACGATCAAGCTGTTGAAGCGGTTGTTCTTAAAGTCCACGCCGCCCAAGATGCGAATACCGGTGGCGGCCACCATGCCGAACATCACCAAACCTGCGCCGCCCAAGACGACGGTGGGGAGGGATTCGACCAAGGCTGCCATCTTCGGAATCACGCCCAAGATGATCAAGATGATGCCGCCAGCCACGCACACAAAGCGGCTCTTCACGCCAGTGACAGCGACCAAGCCCACGTTTTGCGAGAAGCTGGTGTAGGGGAAGGTGTTGAAGATGCCGCCAATCAGCGTGCCCAAACCATCGGTGCGCAAACCACGCGTCAGCGCAGCGCGGTCCACATGGCGGTCGGTCATTTCGCCCAAGGCCAAGAACATGCCGGTCGATTCGATCATCACCACGATCATCACCAATGTCATGGTGAGGATGAGCACGGGGTCAAACACAGGCATACCGAACTGGAACGGTGTGACGATGCCGAACCATTCGGCTTTGCCCACTTTGTCGAAGTTCATCAAGCCCATGCTGGTGGCCACGACGCCGCCAACGATGATGCCCAACAACACCGAAATGTTGGCAATGAAGCCTTTGGCGTACTTGGAGATCAACAAGATAGAAACCAGCACCAAGGAGGCGATGCCCACGCCTGTGAGGTCGGCGTATTTGGGGTTGGGCATCTTGGCCATCAGGGCCAAATCTTTGGGCACCGCAGGCAGGGTCGAGCCTGGTGCCGATGCCGCGGCTGCAGCGTCTGCCAACCACTTGGCGTGGTCAGGGTTGACGATGGAGGGGGCGGTAGGGCCAAAGGGGTTGCCAAAGATCCAGTTGATGCCAATGCGCATCAAACTGATGCCGATGACGGCAATGATGGTGCCTGTCACCACGGGTGGGAAGAAGCGCAGCATGCGGCTGACCAAGGGCGCAATCAGAATCGAGATTGCACCGGCACCCATGATGGCGCCGAAGATCAGTTGTGCACCTGCATCGCCAGGGTTGGCGCTGGCCATGGCGACCATGGGGGCCACGGCAGCAAAGGTCACACCCATCATGACGGGCAAGCGGATGCCAAACCATTGGGTGGCGCCCCACGATTGAATCAGGGTGACCAAACCGCAGACAAACAAGTCGGCAGAGATCAACATCGCCACTTGTTCAGGGCTGAGTTTCAGGGCACGGCCCACGATGAGGGGCACAGCAACCGCGCCGGCGTACATCACGAGGACGTGTTGCAAACCGAGCGCGGCGAGCTTGCCGGTGGGCAAGCGTTCGTCGACGGGATGGGTGGATTCAGTCATGAGGTCTCCTAGAGGATGTTTCGCATACAAAACTGTATACAAATTTCAATTCGAAAAACCAAGTGAAAACCCTAGAAATTCTCAGGTAAGTAACAAGCGTCCGTCGTACATAAACCGCTCGCGTACCACGGCTTTGATGCGCTTGGCATCAGGGTGGCGAGGATTGATGAGCACCACGTTGTCTTGCGCCACGATGGCTGAAGGCACTTGCAGCACCGCGGCGGTGTTGGCCTTGAGCCAGGCGTCGCCCCATGCCACGCTTTCCATGCCTGCGGGAATCGCGTTCCAAGTGGTGGGAAGCTTTTTGATGGGGGCGATGGCCCGTTTGTCCCACACACTGTCGGGGATTGTGACTTCCACCACGTAACGGTTCAAGGGCAACGAGGCCGCATTGAGGTGCACCAAAGTTTCTAGGCAAGCCAGCGATACATGGGCCGCACAGTACACCGCTGGGGTGCCTTTGCTGTTCCAGCGACCGCCGGTGAGCTCGGCCCCGTGGCCGCTGAGGTCATCCGCTTTGTAATGAAGGCTGGCCGATGCAATACGCCAAACTTGCATCAGGCGTAGGCACCGCTTTGCATCTGTGCGAGCAAGCGAGAGAGCATGTTTTGCCCCGTCACCGTCGACAGGTATTGCGCCGGTTTTTTGCCCCCCAAGGCCGGTAAGGGCGCCTCCAGCCATTGCCCCAACCAAACGGCGGCATCGAATTCAGAAGGGCGTGCGCCCGACTCCTCGACCATGGCATGGACTTGGTCAATCAGACGTTTCAAGCCTGCAATGCGTTCGGACTCTTGCGGGCCGAGCGCTTCGCCTTTGGCGATTTTTCGTTCGATGGTGGTGTTGGGCAGGTTCAAGTGCGACAGCAGGTGTTTGCGCGGGGTGTGCAGGTCGATGGCCAGCGTCACCACCCAATCAGCTTTGACCCCGCTGATGACGCGATCGATGTACTCCGGTTCCGCCATGGCGTACAGGTCGTGCGTGATCCAGTCGAGGGTGACTTTTTTGTCTCCCCCAAGTTGGAAGGTTTTACGTGCGATCGCCATGGGTGTACCGGGGTAAAGATACGTGAGATCTATCAAATGGGATTTCATAGTACACCAAATGGGGTTCATGGAATCTGCATTGTTTGCTGTACGCCCAAGCTGGGCGGTGAGTCGCGCTCAAAAAAATACGGCCCACAAGGGGCCGTACAGCAAGGGGGCTTGGCGCCCGCTCAGTTCACCAAGTCAAACAAGGTGCGCGCGACGACCTTGGTGGCACGGCGCAGGTCTTCGAGTTCCAGGCGTTCATCGGCGCGTTTGGCGTGGCTCTCCAACACGGTGCGGGGGCCGGCACCATAGATCACGCCAGGAATGCCGCGCTCGACGTACAAGCGCACGTCGGTGTACAGCGGGGTGCCCACAGCAGGAATGGGCTCGCCAAACATCTGTTCGCCATGCTTTTGAATGGCGTCGACCAACGGTTGGTTGCCTGCCAGGGGCTTCATCGAGTTGGCCAGCAACATGCGACGGATGTCGACCTTGAGGTCTTTGCCGCCGCGCGGTGGATTGAAAGACGCCGCGGCTTGCGCAATGGTCTGGCGAATGCTGGCTTCCACTTCCGCCGGGTTCTCTTCGGGAATCATGCGGCGGTCAAGTTTGAACACCACTTTGCCGGGCACCACGTTGGTGTTGGTGCCGCCACTGATCTGGCCCACGTTCAAATAAGGGTGGGTGGTGCCTTCCACGTTGGAGGTGGTCTTTTTGTAGTCGGCATTCAAGGCATGCAGCGCTTGCAGGATGTGCACCGCACCTTGCAGTGCATCGGTGCCGCTGTCGGGAATGGCGGCATGGGCCATTTCGCCTTGCACAGTGACTTCCATTTGCAAACAGCCGTTGTGGGCGGTGACCACTTGGTAGCTGAAGCCGGCCGCAATCATCAAATCGGGTTTGGTCAGGCCTTGAGCCAGCAACCAACCGGGGCCTTTTTCGCCACCAAATTCTTCGTCGTAGGTGAAGTGCAGTTCCACGTTGCCGTGGGTGGGTTTGGCCACGGCTTCAAGCGCGCGCACCGCGAAGGTGAAGGTGCTGAAGTCGCACTTGCTCACAGCGCTGGCGCGGCCGTAAATTTTGCCGTCGACCACTTCGCCGCCATAGGGGTCGTGGGTCCAACCTTCGCCGGGCGGCACCACATCGCCGTGGGCGTTGAGGGCAATGGTTTTGCCGGTGCCGTAGTGGCGGCGCACGATCAAGTTGGTGATGCTTTCTAAACCGTAGGCGTTCACCTCGGCTTGGGGCACCGCGTGTTTTTCGGCGTCAAAGCCAAAGTCTTTCAGCAGTGTCGCGGTGCGCTCGGCGTGGGGAGCGTTGTTGCCGGGGGGCGTGTCGGTGGGGACGCGAATGAGTTCTTGCAAGAACTTCACTTGTTCGTCAAAGTGCGCATCAATCCAGGCGTCGAGTTGTTCGTAGGGGGTGCTCATCGTTGTCTCTCTTTGTGTGGGTTATGCGGGTGTGTGGTGCAGCAGGTGCATGAAGGCATCGATGGCCAGTTGCATGTCGTCGCTGGTGGTGCTTTCGAGCGGGTTGTGGCTGATGCCTGCGTTTTGGCCGCGCACAAACAGCATGGCTTGCGGCATCACTTCGTGCAGTTTCATGGCGTCGTGGCCAGCGCCACTGGGCAGATGGAACACGGGCACGCCCAAGCTTTGCACGGCGTGTTCCCACAGGGCTTGTAGCTTGGCATCGCTCGGTGCGGCGCTGGCGCGCATGGTTTCTTCCAGCGTGTGGTGCAGGCCGCGGCATTCGCAGATGCGTTTCAGTTCTGTCACCACGTCGTGCATCAGCGCATCGCGCAAGGCATCGGTGGTGGCGCGCAGGTCGAGGCTGAATTGGCAGCGACCGGGTACCACGTTGATGGAGCCATTGGGCACGGTCAGCATGCCCACGGTGCCCACCAAGTTGGGTTGTTGTGCGGCACGTTTTTCGACATACAGCGCGAGTTCGGCCACCGCCGTGGCGGCGTCGCGGCGACGGTCCATGGGGGTGGTGCCGGCGTGGCTGGCCATGCCCACCACTTCGCCCACAAAGCGCACGCTGCCGTTGATCGAGGTCACCACGCCGAGCGGAATGTCGAGCTCGTTGAGCACAGGGCCTTGCTCGATGTGAACTTCCACAAAGCCAAGGTAGTGGGCTGCATTGCGGGTGAGTTGAGGAATGTTTTCAATCTTCAAACCCGCTTGTTTCATGGCTTGGCGCATGGTCACGCCGTCCGCATCTTGCTGGTCGAGCCATTCGTTTTTGAAGTCGCCGACCAAGGCGCCAGAGCCTAAGAAGGTGGCCTTGTAGCGTTGACCTTCTTCTTCGGCAAACGCCACCACTTCCAGGTTGAATGGCAGGCGCTTGCCTGCACGGGCGAGTTCACGTACACAGGCCATGGGCACGAAAATTCCTAAGCGACCGTCGTACTTGCCACCGTTGCGCACGGTGTCGTAGTGCGAGCCGGACATCAAGGTTTTTGCGTGCGGGTTACTGGCTTTGTAGACGCCCACCACGTTGCCCACGGCATCGATGTGCACGTCATCAAAGCTACAGGCTTTCATGCCCAGCTCTAAAGTGCGGGCACATTTCAGATGTGCGTCGGTGAGGTAGGTGACGGTGAGTTCTTCACGTGCGGCATGTGGGGCTTGTTTGTTCATGGCACCGGCATCGCTGAATTGGGCCAACCATTCGTGCCAGTCCCATACCTCGTGACCGAGCGCGGGTTCGTAGCCCAACTTGTCGTTGAGTCGGATCTCCACAATGCGGTGGATGTTGCGCAGACACTCAGCCAGTTCGTAGTCGGGGTGGTTGTGCAGGCGCCGCTCAAAGGTTTGAATGATTTGCTGTTTGTTCAAGCCTGAGCCACGTGGGCCGCGCACGGCCAAGATGAAGGGGAAACCAAACTTGGCGTTGTAGCTGGCGTTGAGCTGTTGAATGTGTGCAAACTCTGCGGGCGTGCAGTTGGTCAGCCCTGCTTTGGTTTGTTCGTTGGTCGATTCAGCGGTCAGGCTTTTGCTCACCATGGCTTTGCCTGCCAGCTCCGGGTGGGCACGCACCAAGGCCAGTTGCGGCTCGCGGCCAGCTTGGTTCAGCACTTGGACCATCGCATGTTTGAGTGCGGCGGCCGACGCAAACGGCCGGGCGTCGAGTGCGCACTCGGCAATCCAGTCGGAGTGCTCGTACAGGCCGGTCAGCAAAGCAGCTGCCTCGGCACGGGGCAGGGTGTTGATTTGGTTCAGCGTGATGTGTGCGTGGCTCATGGAGGTGTCCTGCTGTTTAGTTGCCGCTGTAGGGATGCACGTGTTTCCAGTGACGCGCAATGTCGATGCGACGCGCCACCCACACGCGGTCGTGTTGGGCGATGTGGTCTAAGAACTTTTGCAAGGCCACGATGCGGCCCGGTTTACCCAGCAAGCGGCAGTGCATGCCGATGCTCATCATCTTGGGACTGTTGGCGCCGTTGGGGTCGCCTTCGGCATAGAGCGCATCAAAGCTGTCGCGCAAATACACAAAGAAGTCGTCGGCTTGGCTGAAGCCTTGCGGCAGCGCGAAGCGCATGTCGTTGCAATCCAACGTGTAGGGCACCACCAGTTGGGGCACCACGTCGCCGTTGGTTTTTTTGACCTTCATCCAAAAGGGCAGGTCTTCGCCGTAGTAGTCGCTGTCGTATTCAAACCCACCGTGGTCCGCTACCAAGCGTCGGGTGTTGGGGCTGTCGCGGCCGGTGTACCACCCCGCGCCGTGAATGCTGTTGCCATGCGTGGTGTGGGTCAGGCGTTCGATGATCTCGATGCCTTGCTGCATGTGCGCACGTTCGGTGGCTTCGTCAATCGTTTGGTAGTTGATCCAGCGGTAACCGTGGCAAGCAATTTCGTGGCCCAACTCGACAAACGCGGCAGTCAGTTCGGGGTGACGCTCCAAGGCCATGCTCACGCCAAACACGGTCAAGGGCAGGCCACGTTTTTCAAACTCACGCAGGATGCGCCACACCCCCACGCGAGAGCCGTATTCGTAAATGCCTTCCATGCTCAGGTGGCGATCGGGAAAGCTCGGCGGGTTGAACATCTCGCTCAAAAACATCTCGCTGCCAGGGTCACCATGCACCGTGGCGTTTTCGCCGCCTTCTTCGTAGTTCAGCACAAACTGCACCGCGATGCGGGCTTGGTTAGGCCATTGCGCATGCGGCACATGGCGGCCATAGCCCACCAAATCGCGGGGGTAGGTGGCGGTGCTGTCGTAAGTGGCGTTGGGGTGTGACATGCGAGGT
>JBPCSU010000234.1:0-11353 GCA_051006815.1 Limnohabitans sp. | reverse complement strand
CACCCGACTCGTCCACAGGCCGCGTAGGTCGGTTGGAACTGCGCGCTTTTGAGATGCCCCCGCACGAGCGCATGAGCATCGTGCAACAGTTGTTGCTGCGAGCTTTGGTGGCGCGTTTTTGGGAGCAGCCCTACCTTGCGCCTGCCACTCGCTGGGGCACCGAGCTGCACGACCGCTTTTTGCTGCCCCACTTCGTCAAGGCCGACTTTGACGATGTGCTCACCGAGCTGGGTGACTGCGGTTTTCAGTTCGACCCCGCATGGTTTGCACCACACTTCGAGTTTCGCTTTCCACGTGTAGGCGAGTTGCACAGTCAACATATCAGCCTCACGTTGCGCAACGCGCTGGAGCCTTGGCACGTCATGGGCGAAGAAGGGTTCAGCGGAGGTACGGTCCGTTACGTGGACTCGTCGCTCGAACGCATCGAAGTGCATGTCACGGGCCTGAATCCCAGCCGTCACACCATCACTGTCAACGGCCACGCGTTGCCTTTGCAACCGACAGGCACGGTCGGCGAATATGTGGCCGGTGTACGCTACCGCGCTTGGTCACCCGCAACGGCCTTGCACCCCACAATTGGTGTGCATGTCCCACTGACCTTTGACATTGTGGACACTTGGATGAAGCGCTCGGTGGGGGGCTGCCAGTACCACGTGACCCACCCCGGCGGGCGCAACTACGACACCTTCCCAGTCAACGCTTACGAGGCTGAAAGTCGCCGCTTGGCGCGCTTCTTCCCAATGGGCCACACAGCAGGGCAAATGACTGCGCCATCCGCCACCGTGGGTGTGGCGGCGAGCAAAGAGTTTCCGTTCACGCTGGACTTGCGTCGTGTCTAAACAGTTTGGTCACAACTCATTGGCGGTGAGACAATGCGCTCACCGTGCAAAACTCCATCTCACAGACCTCTGGAACAGCCACGTCGCCACGTTTGATTGACGTCGTGAAGCGCCTCGCTCCTAGCCCCAGTCACCAGCACTTTGATGAGCTACAAGGTGAGGGCTCGCCTTGGCACAACTTCTTCGAGCAACTGGGTCAGACCGACCTGAATGAGCTTGACCGCCGCACTCAGACACTCGCGCGTCAAGTGCGTGACAACGGTATCACCTACAACGTGTATGCCGACCAAGACAATCCGCAGCGACCTTGGTCGCTCGACCTGTTCCCACTCATCCTCACACCAGAGAGTTGGGCAACGATTGAAGTCGGCATAAAGCAGCGTGCAGATTTGCTCGAACGCGTCATGGCTGATGTATATGGCCCGCAGCAACTCATACGCGACGCCTTGATGCCACCGGCTTTGGTGCACGGCCACCCCGGTTACTTGCGTGCCATGCACGGTGTGTCACCCGTGGGTGGCACGCATTTGCACATAGCTGCATTTGACTTGGCACGCAGCCCAGACGGCCAGTGGGCCGTGGTGGCGCAGCGCACACAAGCGCCATCAGGTTTGGGCTATTTGCTCGAAAACCGTTTGCTCATTTCGCGGCAATTTCCACAAGCATTTGAAGCCATGCACATCCAACGCTTGGCAGCCACCTACCGCATGTGGGTGGAGTCGCTCAAAGCGCACAGTCCCGAAGGTGCCAACGCGCATGTAGCCTTGCTCACGCCAGGCCCTCACAACGAAACGTATTTCGAACACACTTACTTGGCGCGTTACCTCGGTCTCACGTTGGTAGAAGGCCACGACCTCACCGTGCGTGACGAGCGCGTGTACCTGCGCACATTGCGAGGCTTGGAACCTGTGCATGTACTCATCAAACGCGTGGACGATGAGTTTTTAGACCCCTTGGAGCTGCAACCCGACTCCAGTTTGGGCATTCCTGGCTTGCTACAAGCCGTGCGTGCGGGAAATGTGGTGGTGGCCAACACACCGGGGTCGGCCTTTTTAGAGTCACCCGCCTTGCTTGGTTTTTTGCCAGCGCTGGCCCAAAAGCTGTTGGGCCAGCATTTGCATCTGCCGGGCGTGGATGCATGGTGGTGTGGCGAGCGTGCAGCGCTAGCTTCGGTGCTACCGCAGATTGAGCACATGGTCATCAAACCGACCTACGCCAAATCCAAACTCCACGGCACATTTGAAACGATCTTGGGCCGCTCACTTACCCAAGCACAACGCGACGAATGGGTAGGCCGTATCACGCGCCAACCCGAGCGATACACCTTGCAAGCCTATGCACCCCTGTCGCAAATGCCCACGTGGAAAAACGCTAAAGAAGGCATCGTGCCACGCTCGGTGATGTTGCGTGTGTTTGCCCTGCGCAATGGCAAAGGTCTAGGCTCAGATGCCTGGCGTGTGTTGCCCGGTGGCTTGGCACGTCTCACCGGCGTAGATGCCGACATCGCCTCCATGCAACGTGGTGGTAGCAGCGCCGACGTGTGGGTGCAAACCCATGCTGATGTAGACCGTAGCAGCTTGCTGCCCAAATACAACTCGGCAACGGCGTTCAAACACCGCGAGCGCATGGTCACCAGTCGCTCAGGGGAAAACTTGTATTGGCTGGGTCGCTACACCGAACGCAGCGAAAACATGGTGCGTTTGGTACGTCTGTGCTTTGAAGCCTTGAACAGTGAAACCCCTGCCTCGCAAAACCTGTGGGCGTGGTTGCAACAAATGGCGCAACGCGAAGGCTTGGTACCCGAAGGCCTGCCCCCCACGCACAGCACCGGTGACGCTAAAAACACGGCACACATGGGCGGCCGTCGCCGTGTGTTTGAACGTGCCCTCATTGCGGGGCTCAACGTTGGCAAGCAAAGCACGAGCGTGGGCTATAACTTGCGTGCCCTACAACAAGCAGCCTCATCGTTGCGCGATCGGTTGTCCACCGAGCTGTGGAATGCGATTGTGAATTGCGTCCAACAATTCAGCACCGATTGCGCACATGCGAGCACGCCTGGCAAGTTCTCTGCTGTACAAGCCATGCAAGCGCTTGACACCGCCAGCGCAGCATTGGCTGGCATCACCGGTGGACAAACAGACCGCATGACCCGCGATGATGGCTGGCAACTACTCAGTATTGGTCGCCATGTAGAGCGTTTGGGCTTTTTGGCTTCCGCGCTTGACTTGGCGGTGGAATTGGGCGTGTTTGAAAGTACCCTTGAAGAAACGGATACCTTACAAGACAACACCTCCCACTTTGCTGCGCTGCTGTCCCTGTTTGACAGCACCATCACCTTCCACGCGCAGTACCCGCAAAGCCGAGAGTTGGCACCGCTCCTCAACCTGTTGGTGCAAGACGATGAAAACCCACGCTCACTGGCCTGGGTGGCACGCACGCTGCGTGGGCGTTTGTCCAAACTCGCCAATACGCCCATGGGCCAAGCCGATGCTTTGGCGCGTTTGGTGCCCGATTTACAACACACCGATTTGGTGGCCTTGTGCACAGTCGACGACGCCGGTGTGTACGCCAATTTACGCGCTTGCTTGACACACTGCACCGAAGCAGCATGGCAAGTGTCAGACGCGATCTCGGCTCATTACTTCAACCACACCGACGATGCTGACAGCGTGGGAGCTTGAGACGTGCTGCTACACATCACTCATACCACCACCTACCGCTACGACCCCTTGGTCAGCACCGCACAGCACATGGTGCATCTGCTGCCACACAGCTCAGACACGCAGACCGTCAGCGACACATCGCTACACATCAGCCCCGAACCTGCGAACCGCAACGATGTGGTGGATGTGTATGGCAACGTACGTACCTTCTTCTCGTTACCCGTGGCGCACGAGGTATTACGCATCACGGCACATAGTGTGGTGGACACCCACTTTTTGCCCTACTCGCCGGAACGAGCCTTGGACACTCCCGCTTGGGAAAAAGTACGCGACCATTTTGTGTACCACGCTGGTGCGGCATGGGACGCCGCCACCGAGTTTGTGTTTGCGTCTACCTATGTGCAGCCGCACCCCGACTTTGCTGAATACGCACGCGCGAGCTTCACATCCAACAGGCCGATGCTCATTGCCGCTTGCGACTTGATGCATCGCATTCACACCGAATTCACCTACGCCTCGGCCAGTACCGATGTGAATACGCCTGCGCTTGAGGCACTCAAAAACCGCCAAGGCGTCTGTCAAGACTTTGCGCACATCTTGCTCAGTTGCTTGCGCACGCTAGGCTTGGCCGCACGTTATGTGAGCGGTTATTTGGTCACCGAAGTACCCGAAGGCCAAACTCGCCTGATTGGGAGCGATGCATCGCATGCGTGGGTGTCCATTTATGTACCCGATGTACAAGAAGACGGCAGACTCGCCCCCCACGGTCAATGGTTTGACCTTGACCCCACCAACAACCGCTGGGGCTTACTCTCGCCGGGCATTGACTTTGTCACCTTGGCCACAGGACGAGACTACGCCGATGTATCGCCCGTACGTGGGGTGATTCACGGCGGGGCCAGCCACACGCTAGAAGTGGGCGTTACGGTACAACCTGCATCGGAAATTTCAAATCTTTGATGCGATCTGCAAATAAAAAAATGCACGTACCCCTGTCAGAGTACGTGCATGAGTTCTGGAGGCGCGACCCAGAGTCGAACTGGGCTAAACGGATTTGCAATCCGGTGCATAACCGCTTTGCTATCGCGCCATTAACTTTGACGAAAAAGGGAAGCATGGTGTGCTTCCCTCGTGTCTTATTTGGAGCGGGAAACGAGGCTCGAACTCGCGACCTCAACCTTGGCAAGGTTGCGCTCTACCAACTGAGCTATTCCCGCATAAGACCGATATTCTAGCGCATTTTTTACCGCATTGCAGCTTGCGCCAGAAAAATCTTAGTGCTTCACCGCTTCTGTTTTGCTACCGCTCCCTGCCACGACGGGCGTGGCCACAGCAGGCACGTCATCAGGCAACGGTGTTGGCATTTTCTCGAGTGCAATTTCCAGCACTTTGTCGATCCATTTGACCGGCACGATTTCCAAACCGTTCTTCACGTTTTCGGGAATCTCTTGCAAGTCTTTGACGTTTTCTTCAGGAATCAACACCGTCTTGATGCCGCCGCGTAATGCCGCCAACAGCTTCTCTTTCAAGCCGCCAATCGCTGTGACTTCACCACGCAAGGTGATCTCACCCGTCATGGCCACATCCGCACGCACCGGAATCCCCGTCAAGGCAGAAACCAAGGCCGTTGTCATGGCAGCACCAGCACTGGGGCCGTCTTTGGGCGTCGCACCATCAGGCACGTGAATGTGGATGTCACGTTTTTCAAGCAAGTCTTCTGCAATGCCTAAATGACGGGCCCGGCTACGCACCACCGTGCGAGCAGCCTCGACCGATTCTTTCATCACATCACCGAGGGAGCCCGTACGCGTGATCGTGCCCTTGCCCACCATGATGGCCGCTTCGATGGTCAACAAATCACCACCCACTTCGGTCCAAGCCAAACCCACCACTTGGCCGACTTGGTTTTCTGCTTCTGCACGGCCATAGGCGTACTTGCGAACGCCCAGGTAATCCGCCAAGTTCTCTGCCGTGACCTGGACTTGTGGCGTCATTTGTTTGAGCAACAAGCCCTTGACCACCTTGCGGCAAATTTTGGAGAGTTCGCGCTCCAACGAGCGCACACCCGCTTCACGCGTGTAGTAGCGCACGATGTCGCGCACAGCAGCTTCGTTCACTGCCAGTTCTTCTTCTTTGACACCATTGTTCTTGAGCTGTTTGGGCAACAAGTAACGCATGGCGATGTGGGTTTTTTCGTCTTCTGTGTAGCCAGACAAACGAATCACTTCCATACGGTCCAACAAGGCGGGCGGAATGTTCATCGAGTTAGAGGTCGCCACAAACATCACATCGCACAAGTCGTAATCGACTTCCACGTAGTGGTCAGCAAACTTGTTGTTTTGCTCGGGGTCCAGCACTTCCAACAAAGCACTTGAGGGGTCGCCACGCGAGTCCATGCCCAGCTTGTCAATCTCGTCCAACAAGAACAAGGGGTTGCGCGTGCCCACCTTGGTCAAGCTTTGCAACACCTTGCCCGGCATGGCGCCAATGTAGGTGCGGCGATGCCCGCGAATCTCGGCTTCATCGCGCATGCCACCCAAGGCCATGCGCACGTACTTACGTCCTGTGGCTTTGGCGATGGATTGCCCCAAGGAGGTTTTACCCACGCCAGGGGGGCCTACCAAACACAGGATGGGGGCCTTGACCTTGTCCACACGTTGTTGCACCGCGAGATATTCCAAGATACGGTCTTTGACTTTTTCAAGTCCATAGTGGTCTTCGTTCAGCACGTCTTCGGCATTGCCCAAGTCGTGTTTGATCTTGGTTTTCTTGTTCCATGGCAAGCCCACCAACACGTCGATGTAGTTGCGCACCACGGTGGCTTCAGCAGACATGGGTGACATGAGAGTGAGCTTCTTCAACACCGCCACTGCCTTTTTACGTGCCTCTTGAGGCATGCGTGCAGACTTGATCTTTTTCTCGATCTCTTCAATGTCCGCGCCCTCTTCGCCTTCGCCCAGCTCTTTCTGGATGGCTTTGACTTGCTCGTTCAAGTAAAAGTCGCGCTGGTTTTTTTCCATCTGGCGCTTGACGCGACCACGGATTTTCTTATCCACGTTGAGGATTTCCACCTCACGCTCAATTTGCTCAAACAAGTTCGTCAAACGGTCACGCACGGGTGACAAGTCCAACACCACTTGTTTGCTCTCGAGCTTCAAGGGTAAATGCGCAGCTATGGTGTCAGCCAAACGGCCGGGGTCATCAATGCTGGCAATGGATGTCAAGATCTCAGGTGGAATCTTCTTGTTCAGTTTGACGTATTGGTCAAACTGCTGCATCACGGCACGACGCAGGGCTTCTACTTCGCTACCGGCTTCGACAGAGGCCACTTCAATCGGTGTGACATGTGCGGTGAAATGAGACTCACCGTCTTCAATGCCATCCACCTTGGCGCGTTGCTGACCTTCGACCAAGACTTTGACCGTTCCATCGGGCAACTTGAGCATTAGCAAAATGGTGTAGACACAACCGACTTCAAACATGTCGGTCACAGCGGGTTCGTCTTTGGCCGCCGCCTTTTGCGCCACCAACATGATGCGGCGTTCGGCAGCCATCGCAGCCTCTAAGGCTTTGATGCTCTTGGGGCGCCCCACAAACAAAGGAATGACCATGTGCGGGAACACCACCACGTCGCGCAGGGGCAGCAACGGGAGTTCGATCGGGGTAGCGGGCAGAGGGGGTTGTCCAGACATGGTCAGCCTTCCAGTAAAAAGGGGACAGGCTTTCTTGCACTGTCCCCGAGGTCAATCATCAAGCCTTTTTGGCGGCCTCTCGGTACACCAACAAAGGAGGTTTGTTTTCTTCAATGGTGGCCTCTTCGACCACCACTTTCTCGACATTGGTTGAGTTGGGTAACTCATACATGGTGTCGATCAGGGATTGTTCAAGGATAGAGCGTAAACCACGCGCACCTGTTTTGCGCGCCAAGGCCTTTTTCGCAATCGCACGTAAGGCGGCAGGACGAATTTCAAGCTCTGCACCTTCCATGGCCAACAGCTTGCTGTATTGCTTGACCAACGCGTTTTTAGGCTCGGTCAAGATTTGCACCAACGCATCTTCGGTCAGCTCAGCCAAAGTGGCAACCACAGGCATACGGCCCACCAGCTCGGGGATCAAACCGAATTTGATGATGTCTTCGGGCTCCACCTCACCGAACACTTCGGTCAAGCTGCGGGTTTTCTTGCTCTTCACCGCTGCGCCAAAGCCAATGCCAGACGCTTCGGTGCGGTTCTCAATCACTTTTTCAAGACCGGCAAAGGCGCCACCGCAAATGAACAAGATATTGGTCGTATCAATTTGCAAGAAGTCTTGGTTGGGATGCTTGCGTCCACCTTGTGGCGGAATGCTCGCCATCGTGCCTTCAATCAGTTTGAGCAAGGCTTGCTGCACGCCCTCCCCCGACACGTCACGCGTGATGGAGGGGTTGTCTGACTTGCGGGAGATTTTGTCGATCTCGTCGATGTAGACGATGCCGCGCTGCGCACGCTCAACGTCGTAGTTGCAGCTTTGCAGCAACTTTTGAATGATGTTCTCCACGTCTTCACCCACATAACCGGCTTCGGTCAAGGTGGTGGCATCGGCCATGACAAACGGCACGTCCAACATGCGCGCCATGGTTTGCGCCAGCAAAGTTTTGCCCGAACCAGTGGGGCCGATCAACAAGATGTTGCTTTTGGTCAGCTCGACGTCGTCTTTCTTAGAGCCGTCTTTGTGCTTCAGGCGTTTGTAGTGGTTGTACACCGCCACCGCCAGTGTGCGCTTGGCGGGTTCTTGCCCAATCACGTAGTTGTCAAGGTTGGCTTTGATCTCGGCCGGTGTCGGCAAATCACTGCCTTTTTCTTTGGCAGCTTCGAGGCCTGGCAACTCATCACGGATGATTTCGTTACACAAGTCAATGCACTCATCGCAAATGAAAACCGAAGGCCCGGCGATGAGCTTTTTGACTTCGTGCTGGCTCTTACCGCAAAACGTGCAGTACAGCGTTTTTTCGCCTGAAGCGCTTTTTTTATCAGCCATGTGCGTGCTTAAGTTGGGGAAAACGATCGTCGTTTAAGCGCGTTTGCTGATCACTTGATCAATCAAACCGTACTCTTTGGACTCGTCGGCACTCAAATAATAATCGCGTTCGGTATCGCGTTGGATTTTCTCCAACGGTTGGCCGGTGCGCTCGGCCAAGATGCGGTTCAGCTGCTCGCGGGTTTTCAAAATTTCGCGTGCATGAATTTCGATCTCCGTGGCTTGGCCACGGGTACCGCCCAAGGGCTGGTGAATCATGACTTTGGAGTTGGGCAACGAGAAACGCTTGCCCTTTTCACCCGCAGCCAACAAGAACGCGCCCATGCTGGCAGCCATGCCAATGCACAGCGTCGACACATGGGGCTTGATGAAGTTCATGGTGTCGAAAATCGACATGCCTGCACTCACCGAGCCACCGGGGGAGTTGATGTAGAGCGAGATGTCCTTATCAGGGTTCTCGCTTTCCAGGAACAACAACTGAGCCACCACCAAGTTGGCGGTCTGGTCATTGACCTCGCCCACCAAAAAGATCACGCGCTCTTTGAGCAAACGTGAATAGATGTCGTAAGACCGCTCGCCGCGGCCCGACTGCTCAATCACCATGGGGACCATGCCCAAGGCTTGTGTATCCAGTGCGCTCATGTTGTTTCCTTGTAGGCGGATCAGGCTTGACCCATCAATTCGTCGAACGAAATAGCTTTGGCGTTGACCTTGGCTTTAGACAAGATGAAGTCAGTCACGTTGTTTTCAATGACGATGGCTTCCACTTCGCCCAAACGGCTCATGTCGCTGTAGTACCAACGCACCACATCGGCAGGCTTCTCGTAGCTCGAAGCCAATTCTTCGATGTGCGCCTTGATTTGCTCGGCCGTGGCTTGCAAGTTGTTGGCACGCACCAAGTCAGCCACCACCAAGCCCATGCGCACGCGCTTTTCAGCTTGTGGGCGGAACACGTCATCAGGAATCGGCGCTTTGTCTGCGTCTTTGATGCCACGGGCTTTCAAGTCAGCACGTGCGCCTTCGACCATGCGGTCGACTTCGGCTTGCACGCTGGCGTTGGGCAAGTCGAGTTCCGCTTTGGCAGCCACAGCGTCCAAAGCAGCTTGCTTGTTGCGACCCAACAAGCGGAACTTCACTTCGCGCTCGAGGTTGTTTTTGATGTCAGCGCGCAGGCCAGCCACGGTGGCGTCAGCCACACCCAAAGACTTGGCCAATTCGTCGGTCACTTCAGGCAAGTGGGCCGCTTCCACCTTCTTCAAGGTCACCAAGAAATCTGATTGTTTGCCCGCCACGTCTTTGCCGTGGTAGTCGGAGGGGAAGCTCAAGGGGAAAGTTTTGCTTTCGCCAGACTTCATGCCGCGCACAGCGTCTTCAAATTCTTTGAGCATTTGGCCTTCGCCGAGCAAGAACTGGAAGTCTTCAGCCTTGCCGCCTTGGAAGGGTTCGCCGTCGATCTTGCCTTCGAAGTCGATGGTCACACGGTCGCCATCTTGTGCAGCACCATCCAAGCCACGTTGGGCGAAAGTACGGCGTTGTTTGCGCAAGATTTCGATGGTTTTATCAATAGCCGCGTCGTTCACTTCGGCCGACACTTTGTCCACTTCCACGCTAGACAAATCAGCAAACTTCACTTCGGGGTACACCTCGAAGATGGCTTCAAATTGCATTTCGCCTTCAGGCGCACCTTCTTTTTCGGTGATACGAGGCTGACCCGCCACACGCAACTTGGCTTCGTTGGTCGCCACAGCAAAGGCTTCGCCCACTTTGTCGTTCATCACTTCGAACTGGGTGGAATAACCGTAGCGTTGGGCTACGATGTTCATGGGCACTTTGCCTGGACGGAAGCCGTCAATTTTGACTTGGCGTGCCACGCGCTTCAAACGAACGTCCACTTCTTTGGTAATCACGTCTACGGGCAAGCTCAAAGTGATCTTGCGTTCCAGTTTTTCCAAAGTTTCAACGGTCACGGCCATGTGGTTTCTCCTAAATTGGCAGGGTCAGCAGCGGCCTTTTGGCCGCTTGCAATCAATATCAAGTGGTGCGCGGGGCGGGACTCGAACCCGCACATCCTTGCGGACGTCAGGACCTAAACCTGGTGCGTCTACCAATTTCGCCACCCGCGCGGGTTTCAAATAACAACGGGTGGCCAGGAACGACCACCCGTGTGAAATCGGTCAACCTATCATTTTAGACGGCTTTTCGACCCTAAACCACGCCGCGTACATCGCCGGCAAGGCGAGCAGCGTCAAAACAGTGGCCACGATCAAGCCCCCCATGATGGCCACCGCCATTGGCCCCCAAAAAACGCTGCGTGTCAGCGGAATCATGGCCAGCACCGCCGCGGCCGCGGTCAAGACGATGGGGCGCAAACGACGCACAGCCGACTCCACAATGGCCTCCCACGCGGGCACACCATCGGCGCGGTCTTGCTCGATTTGGTCAATCAAGATGACCGAGTTGCGTTGGATCATGCCCATCAAGGCAATCACCCCTAGCAAGGCCACAAAACCAAAGGGACGGTTTAGCGTCAACAACGCCCCTGCCACCCCAGCCAAACCCAAGGGGCCAGTCAAGAACACCAGCATGGCGCGGCTGAAGCTTTGCAATTGCAGCATCAGCAAGGTGAAGGTGATGAACAACATCACGGGCATACCGGCCGAAATCGAGCTTGAGCCCTTGGAACTCTCCTCAACGGCCCCAGCCACTTCAATGCGGTAGGCGCCTGCGTCCTTTTCTGACCATGCTGCTTCAAGCTTTTTCAACTCCGGCAACATTTGGTTGGTGACTGTCGCACCTTGCAGGCCTTCGATGATGTCGCACTGCACGGTGATGGCG
>JBPCSU010000233.1:0-3602 GCA_051006815.1 Limnohabitans sp. | reverse complement strand
ACGATGGTGTAGCGCTTCACGGCATCGCCCAAATGGGTCAGCAGTTGCAAGGCCAAGGCACCCGAGCCCGCACCAAACTCCCAAACCTCGTCGGTGCCGGTGACTTGCAAGGCCTCGGCCACTTGGTTGGCCAAGCTGCGGCCAAAGTGGGTCGACATTTCGGGGGCAGTGGCAAAGTCGCTGCCGCTCTCGGGCGTCAAGCCAAACTTGCGCAGGTGGTTGGCGTAATAGCCCAAGCCGGGGGCGTAAAGCGCCAGCGCCATGAAGCGGTCAAACCCCAACCAACCGCCGGCATTCGCAATGCTGCGCTGAATCAGGGTGGACAAAGCGTGTTGGCCTGGGTCGTTGGATAATTGAGGGGAATTCATTGGGTGCAGATCGTAACTCGACCCATTCCTTCTTTTTCTACACCGACACCTTCACACAATGCGCTCTTGGGCACTCATCACTGGCGGCAGCGTTCGCTTAGGCCGCGAAATTGGCCTGGCCTTCGCACGCGCGGGTTGGAACGTGGCCTGTCACTACAACCGATCAGCCGACGAGGCAAACGCCTTGTGCGGTGAGCTGCGCAGCTTGGGTGTGGATGCCTTGGCCGTTCAGGGCGACTTAGAAAACGAAGCCAGCTGCCAACGTATTTTTGACACCACGGTGGCCATCACCGGCACGGCTCTGCGCTGTGTGGTAAACAACGCGTCGCTGTTTGTGCCCGACGAGGGCGACGACTTTGACGAAGCCCAAGCGCTCGCGCAAATCAAGGTGAACTTGATGGCGCCCATGCGGTTTGGCAAATGGATGGCTGCGTTGCACGCGCCAACTACAACGGCACCAGCGGCATCTGCCAACGAAGGGGCGTTTTGCGACCCACCCAAGCCCAGCGTCATCCACGTGCTGGACCAAAAGGTGTTCAACCTCAACCCCGATTATTTTTCGTACACGTTGTCGAAGTTGGCGCTTGAGCGGGCGGTCAGCTTGCAAGCCCAATCGCTCGCGCCTACCTTGCGCGTGAACGCGGTGGCCCCGGGCTTGATGTACCTGAGCGGCCCGCAAACGCAGGACAACTTCGACCGCGCCGCGCAGGCCAACCTGCTGCGCCAGCCCATCAACCCAGCCGACGTGGCCAGCAGCGTGGTGTTTTTGGCGGGCAATGCCAGCATCACCGGCACCACGGTGCGCGTGGACAACGGTCAACATTTGGTACCACTCGCACGCGATGTGATGTTTGTGGTCGAGGAGCTTTTCAAATCATGATCGACAAACTCTTACTCAATTGCCGTCGCTTGTTTCTGCGCGGCCTGACGGTGCAAGCCCACATCGGCGTGCACGACTTCGAACTGCACAACGCACAACGCATCGTCATCGACGTGGACTTGTATGTGTCGTTCGCGGGCACGCACCCCAAGGACGATCGCATCGACGAAGTGGTCGACTACGACTTCGTGCGCGCCGTGGTTCACGGCCGCATTGCACAAGGCCACATCAACCTGCAAGAAACCTTGTGCGACGACATCCTCACGCACTTGCTGGAACACACCGGCGTGATGGCCGCGCGCGTGTCCACCCGCAAACCCGATGTGTACGACGACTGCGAAGCCGTGGGCGTTGAGGCCTTCCGAGCCAAACCCGGAGTGCTGTGACATGGCGAGCAAAGGCACCCAAATCTTGAACCTCACCGGCCTGCGCTTTGATGCCAACCTGGGCATCTTGGAGCACGAGAAGATTGACCCACAACCCATTCAAGTGGATGCCGAGCTGAACCTCGGCACCCAACCCCTGCTGCCCCATGACGATGACATTTGCCATGTGCTGGACTACCGCAAAGTACGCCAAATCATCATCGCCGAATGCACGGCCGAGCATGTGAACTTGCTCGAAACCCTGATTGGCAAACTCGCCCACCGCTTGATGCAGCTGCCCGGCGTGTTGGGTGTGCGCGTGAAGATTGCCAAGCTCGAGATTTTTGACGACTGCGAAGTGGCCATTCGCATGGAAACCGGACAATGGAATTGATGTGATGACTACTGCAGAAAAAGACATAAACAAAGACGCCAAAGACGCGAAGCAAATCAAAATCGAGCACGAGAACCACAAGCTCGAAAAGCGCCTGTGTCGCCAAGTGGGCCAAGCCATCGTCGACTACAACATGATCGAAGAAGGCGACCGCATCATGGTGTGCATGTCTGGCGGCAAAGACAGCTACGCCATGCTCGACATCTTGCTGATGATGCAACAGCGGGCCCCCATCAGCTTCGAGCTGATTGCGGTCAACCTGGACCAAAAACAACCCGGCTTTCCAGCGGATGTGCTACCCAAGTATTTGGCGCAAGTCGGGGTGAAGTTCCGCATCGAGACGCAAGACACGTACTCAATCGTGAAAGAAAAAATTGCCGAAGGCAAGACCATGTGCAGCCTGTGTTCGCGCTTGCGTCGCGGCATTTTGTACCGTGTGGCGGGCGAGTTGGGCTGCAACAAAATTGCCCTCGGCCACCACCGCGATGACATTTTGCAGACCTTCTTCTTGAACCTGTTCTTTGGTGGCAAGCTCAAAGGCATGCCGCCCAAGCTGGTGAGCGACGGCGGCGACCACATGGTGATTCGTCCTCTCGCCTACGTGGCCGAGAAAGACTTGGAACGCTGGGCCAAAGTGCGCCAGTTCCCCATCATCCCGTGCACGTTGTGCGGCAGCCAAGACGGCTTGCAACGTCAGGTAGTGGGGGACATGTTGCGCGAGTGGGAGAAGAAGTTCCCCGGCCGCATTGAGAACATGTTTGCAGCCATGCAAAACGTGGTGCCGTCGCATCTGATGGACCACGCGCAGTTTGATTTCAAAAACTTGGTGACCACCGGTGTTCCGTCGGAAGATGGCGACAAGGCCTTTGACCGCGAAGAGTTTCCGATGGCGTCGCTGCCTGGGATGCAGGTGGTGTCGCTTTAATTTCTGGACTCTGTTCGTTCTGAGCTCGCTTCGGAGAGGGGCTGAGGGCAGGTTCCTCATGCTGGGGTACCAGAAATCGTCACCTGCCCTCAGCCCCTCCCCGAAGTCTGCGTACGACCTTGCTTCGCTCGTCTGACTTCCACTCGAATCCAAAGCGTTGCGTGCATGGGGTGTGGCGGCTGACGATTTCTGGTACCCCAGAGAGGCAAGCCGCCGCACCCCATGTGCGCAACGCGCTCGATCCGGAGCAAATAAAAAAGCCACCTCAGAGGTGGCTTTTCCGACAAGAGATCAGAAACATCAGAGCTTAAAAGCCACCACCTTCTGGTGCTGCTCGCCAAGGCCTTCAATCCCCAACGTCATCACATCACCGCGCTTCAAATACACAGGCGCTGGCTTGCCGTTTTTCTTCATACCCATGCCCACGCCGGGAGGCGTACCGGTACAGATCACATCGCCCGGCTTCAAGGTCACAAATTGGCTGAGGTAGCTTACGATTTTGGCCACGCCAAAAATCATGGTCTTGGTGTTGCCGGTTTGCATGCGCACGCCATTCACATCCAGCCACATGCTGAGTTTTTGTGGGTTCGGCACTTCGTCGCGGGTCACCAACCAAGGGCCGATGGGGCCAAAGGTGTCACAGCCCTTGCCCTTGTCCCAGGTGCCGCCA